>NZ_KE148352.1:7429-7644 GCF_000410615.1 Novosphingobium sp. B-7
GGCCGCCGCCACTGCCCCACTGCCTCGAGGATGCGAGTGCCGGCTGTGGGCCGCTCGCCCCGCGCGGAAAGCGCGCTGGGCTGCCCTTCGATAATCCAGTGCCGGTCGATCCGTGCCGCCCCGAACTGGCTGACCAGCAGCGCGCCTTCAACCATGCCCTTCAACGGCACCAGACCTTGCGCATCAAGGTGTTCGACCAGCAGCCGCACCCGCCC
>NZ_APCQ01000154.1:0-12117 GCF_000410615.1 Novosphingobium sp. B-7
ACGATTTTTGCAACAGAGCCAAGTTGCGTAACCTGAAACCGCACATCCGCAGCTATGATTGCGGATTGGATCTCCGTGCGAGTTAACTGGGCTGTAGCGACAGCAACGCGAGCGCTGCGTTTGCCGCCAAGTTCAATCGGAACCGCGAAGCCAACCGTGGTTTCCGCGCTGCGTGCGCCCCGGAAAGGTCCCGAACCGATAACGTTTTCGACCTGACCTTGAACCACAGGGTTGGGCCGCAAGCCGGCAACGGTGCGACCCGCGCGCGCTGCCTCGACCGCCGCACTGGCTGCTTTCGTAGCGGGTGCGGATCCGCCAGCTGCACTGACTGCCTGGTCAAGCGTGTAAACTGGAGAATCTTGCGAAACGGGTGCGATCGGTCCGACCTGTGCATGGGTGATCGAGGCACATGAAGCGGCTAGTAAGAAAGTCGGAAAAATCTTATGCATCGAGATGGTACTCCGTCATAAAGATTGGCCTGCATGGGTGATCAATCGGCAAGTCGGACGATTGACCTTTGCCAGCGCGTCTTGTCTTCGGAGTGGGATACGCCCTGCGCAGAGGGAGAGACCCGGAGTTAGCCGCAACAGTCCGGGCTGTGATCAGCCGGATAGTATCGGCAAGTGGGTGCTCGATTTCGCTATCGCTTATAATGGGGGAGGCAGCCAGCGCTGGCGGGGCAGCGACCAGCATCGCGGCCCGGGTGGGGACGCACAAAAACAATTGCATGGAAAAACTCCTGAACACAGGTGCAAACGGCACACAGGCGCAATGGCCCGAGTGCACTGGGCGACTGGGTTCAGGCTGACGGTGGTTGAAGGGGAGGCGCTTGAGCGAACGAGCTCAGAACGGAGGTGCTCAAGGCTGAATGCGAGGTATCGCCGCCCAGTGGCAGACCAAAATCACTTGCCCCTTCGCTGGCAAGTCCGATGCTGCAATGATGATGAACCAGCCCATGACATAAGCCACCGTCATCGCTGGAACCGCTCCCGTGCCCGTCTCTGTTTGCATGATCAGCATGAGCATCCAGCATCATGACGCTGTCGTATCCGCTCGTACCATGCGCTGCAGCCGGCGATTCAACGCCGCCAAAGGCAAGGCCGATAGCCAGCCATAACAGGAGGAACATCGCACGCACGCTAGTGACCTACTCGTTCTGACCGGAAACAGCAACCGTGATCGCTTAAGGTCATTCGCCGATCCCGTCTTGCAAGAGCTCCAGAAGATCAGGCGGAATTGGCATCGGTTGAAAGGCACTCACCGTCGACCGCCCGGTATTTCCGATCGGCAACTTTCCCGTCAGCGCGCCGATCGGTGCCAGAAGCAGTCGGAAGATCTGGCCAAGTGCTTCGCTCCAATCGCGCTGCCGTATGGCAAAGGCCAGCATTGCGCCGTGACTGGCGAGATGGAGGCCCCAAAAGGGCTGCGCAATAATGTGCACCCGTTCGAGATGGCGCCAGGCAAGGTCATGATTACCTAAAGCTTCAGCTGACCGATATGCCGCCATTTCGGCCGCGATTACCCGCCGCGCGCTTAGGCTTTTGGCCAGCTCCCGCCAACGTCGCTGCCGGTGCCAATAAAAGATCTTCGCGAACGACCAGATAAGCGGGGTCAATAACCCGGCGGACACCTCAACCTCGTCGGTGTAATGTGTCCCCCCGCTCCGATCCGGAGCAACCGTAATCCAATGGTCCCACCTTGTGATCAGGTGACTATAGCCGTCGTCGCGCAGTCGCTTCGGCCATTCGGTGCCGGCAGCTTCGTGCTGGGACGTCACGATCCACTGTGTCCCGAACGGAATGATGCCAAGGAGGCGGAGCTTGACCTCATTGCGCTCGCCAGGCCGAAACCTGTCGAACGCCGCTTCACCGACCGGAACAAAATGCACCAGCGGCCAAGCGATATGCTGCAGTAAGCGCGCAGTCTGTACCTCGGCCCACACGGTTTCCGGCTTGAGCCCAATATGCGTCGAACGCGAAATCTTCATGCCGCAACGCTCCGCAATTCAAGCCGCGCCTGCTGGACGATCTGAATGCCGCCGCTGATCCCGAGCACCGCCAAGATCGCTGCAACAATAAGGTCGGGCCAGGCGGTCCCGGTGCCGAACACGCCGAGCGCAGCAGTCATTACGGCAATATTGCCGATCGCGTCATTGCGCGAGCATATCCAGACCGAGCGCATGTTCGCATCGCCAGTACGAAAGCTGTAGAGCATGATGGCGACGCCAGCATTGGCTGCGAGCCCGAGCAGTCCGATGACTCCCATCAGTTCAGGTTCGGGTGCAGCGCCCCCGAGCGCCGCCAGAACCGCGGTGATCGTGACCCAACCGCCCAGTCCGATGAGGGTGATCCCCTTGGCCAGCGCCGCCCGCGCGCGCCATGTCAACGCCATTCCGGCGACAAGCAGGCTGATCGCATAGTTGGCGGCGTCGCCCAGAAAATCGAGTGCATCAGCCTGTAACGCGCGGCTGTCAGCAGCGGCTCCTGCTGCCATTTCCACCGCGAACATGCCGGCGTTCACGCCGAGCGCGATCCACAAAGCCCTGCGCCAGCGCGGGTCATTCAACGTGGCCGTCGTTCCGCACGCGGCCTTGCAGCAAACATCAGCCATCGTCCTGCCTTCTCGACAATCTTCGAGTCGGCAGCCTATCTACACCCTGTAGCAACTACAGGGTCAAGAGCGGAGGTGTGGCGATGAAGATTGGCGAACTTGCGAGCGCCACTGCGACAAAGGTCGAGACGGTGCGCTATTATGAAAAGATCGGGCTGCTGCCGCCACCCGCACGGACAAGTGCCAATTACCGCGCCTATGGGGATGATCATCTTGCGCGCCTGTCGTTCATCCGCCGCGCCCGCGATCTCGGTTTTACGCTTGAAGCGGTTCGCGAGCTGCTCACGTTGTCGGACGACAAGGCCCAATCCTGCGATGCGGTTGATGGGATTGCGCGCGTCCACCTTGCCGAAATCAACCGCAAGGTTGCCGATCTGACCGCGCTGCGCGGCGAGCTTGATCGGATCATCGGTTCCTGCCGTCACGGGACGGTGGCCGATTGCAAGATCATCGAAACCTTGGCCCCGCGCGGAAAGTAGCAAGCTTGATCAATCACCTGATCATCGATGCCTCCGATGTCAGTGCTCCGCATGATTTGGATTCGAAGCGACACACAAGGCTTGGAGCGCCTACAAGCGGAACGGCGGCATAGGAACAGGCGTGAGCGGCTGCCTTTGCGGGCAATCACCCGCCTAGGCCGTTGCGGTTCGATCCAGCGAAACTGAATGGTCTGTCCGAACGGCTCATTACCTCGCCCTGGGAGATCAATTACCAAGGCTCGGTGCGGGGCCTCAACACCATCGAAACGCGGCTGGCCGCCGCGATGGCAGATCCCGATTTTCCGACCGTCGTCTGTTCCGGATTAAAGCGCGAGGAGTCGCATCGCACGGGATCGGTCGTGCTCCACGAACTCTACTTTGATGGGCTGGGCGGAAACGGCAATCCGGGTGGATCGATCTACGAAGCGCTCGATAGCTGGTTCGGCAGCTTCGAGGCGTGGGAAGCGTGGTTCCGCCGGACAGCGATGTCACTGGCCGGAGGCTCTGGCTGGTGCGTGCTGACCCGGAACGCGCACACGCGCTCGCTCCACAACTACTGGGCCTGGGACCACATGCACAGCGCGGTGACGGGCGCGCCGCTGATCGCGCTCGATATGTATGAGCACAGCTATCACATGGACTACGGCGCCGCCGCCGCGCGCTATATCGATGCGTTCATGGCCAATCTGGATTGGGAAGTGATCGACGCTCGCTATTAGGCTGCAACTTCCTGAGGGTCATTTCTCGCGCTTGTCACCGCCCCAGCGAAATGGCGTATGCCAGCGCGGCGCTTCGATTTCGCCGCGCGACAGTCTGAGCGCAAGCCCGATCATCGTTCCCACTGCAATGGCGACAGTGAGGTCTGCCAGCACCGTAAGTGCGGCGGTTCCGATCAGCAAAGCCAAGTCCGCCTTGGGCAGACGCAACCGCTCGGGCCAGCGGTGCGGCTCGCTCATCGTCCAAGCCGTGACGATCAGCAAGGCGGCTAGCGCTGGCAGTGCGAGCGCATCTGCCAGTGGCGCGGCGACCAACAAGGCCAGAAGCACGACCAAGGCGTGGACCATACCGGCAACCGGTGTGCGCCCGCCTGCATTCACATTGGTCGCCGTCCGGGCGATCGCGCCGGTCGCGGGCAGGCCGCCAAACAGTGGCGAAGCGATGTTCGCGGCCCCTTGTGCGATTAACTCGGCATTGGAGCGATGAGCGCCGCCGATCATCCGGTCGGCAACGATTGCGGAAAGCAAGGATTCTATCCCTGAGAGAAACGCGATTGTGAGGGCGGAAGGAAACAACGCGATGAGCAGTTCCGCGCTGACATTCGGGAGCGAAGGCATCGGCAGGGCATCGGGAAGTGCGCCATATCTCGCGCTCACGGTCTCAACGGGCGCGAAGCCAAGCGCTGTCGCTATGCTGGCTAGAACCACGACCAGCACCAGCCACGGAATGCGTGGTGCGACACGACGCAGGACAAGGATCGCCGCAACCGCGCCCACTCCCCTCGCGACGCTAACGGGATCGATTGATTGGCGCATTGCCCATAGCCCTTCGAGCTTGGGCAGGAAATCTGCGGGCAACGCCGGACCCGTCATGCCTGCAAGATCCTTCAACTGGCTGACCGCGATGACCACCGCGATTCCCAAAGTAAAGCCCTCGATGACAGCTTCGGGAACGTGGCGGATAAGGCGACCTGCTCGGAGCAACCCTGCGATAAGCAGGATCAGCCCCGCAATCAGCGTAGCCAGCAACAATCCGTCATAGCCGTGTTCGTGGATCACGGCATAGACCACGACGATGAACGCGCCGGTCGGGCCGCCGATCTGAACTCGGCTTCCGCCGAGCGCCGAAATCAGAAAACCGGCGACCATTGCGGTGACCAAACCGGCGGCGGGTGGCGCGCCTGATGCAATGGCAATGGCGATGCTGAGCGGCAATGCAACAAGCGCTACGGTCACACCAGCCAACGCGTCGGCTCCGAACTGGCTCCATGAATAGTCTTGGATGGTAGTGAGTATCTTGGGCTTCACAGGTGCATGTTAGCCTTGATCGAAGAACGGGGCATCAGAAAACAGAGAGGACCACCTCGCAGTTGAGGTGTGATCGCTACCGGATCAACCGAAAGGGAGCCAAAGGACATGACCAGTCGAAGTTGGGAGCCAACGGCGACTAGGTTGGTGCTCGCGGCTTTTGATGCATGGACGCGGGTCTTCTTTTGGGCCTTGGCTGCCAAAGCCCCGATGTCCGACATGGGGTCGCTTTCAGAACTTCGGCTTTCGGCGAGGAACCCGCTGAATCTGCCCGGCAGGATTGTGGCGACAAAACACCAATGAGATGGCAACCGCCCTACCCTAGCCTCTAAAAATCATCGAATGGCAACGACCTTGGTTTTGACGGCATCGGCGACCGCCTTCCAGCTCTGATCACTGGTCCATGCCGGAAGACCGTCACGCTGCGCCAGCGCAAGGCAGAAGCGGTCGCCGAGCGATAGCCCGTGACCGGCAGTGACGGCGCGCAGCCGCCCGGCCATTTGCGCCAAGGCTTTATCGGTCGGCACGATCGTCATCGGCAACGGATCAAGCATAGCGTCGACCTCACGCTCAGGCATACCAAGATGGATGAAATGGGTGATCACCTCAGCATAGTTGATCGTGCAGATACGGGCGTCTGCTATCGCGGCGGCGACTTTGTCGGCACCCTTCTCGCCTTTCAGCATGGCAATGAGAGCGGAGGCGTCCAGTACGATCTCGCTCACTCTCCGCTGTCCTCTCGGCGCTTGGCCAGGAAAGCTTCGACCGTCGCGTCCGGATTTCCATCAGTGTACTGCTTCGCCAAAGCCTGAGCGCGGGCCACTGCTTGTGCCGCTGTTCGCAACACGAGACCATCAGGTGTCTCATCAATGTAGACTGCGCCGCCGCCCACAAGTCCGAGGCGCTTCCGGATGTCAGCCGGGAGACTCATCCGGCCATTGGGCGTGATATTGACTTGAACTGTCATGCGGGCTCCGACTGCACATATCTTGGCCGTGGGGCGTACTCTAGCCAGAGTGCTCCTGAAATTCAACACAATGCAAACTGAGACACAAACGATCAGATGGACCACATAATGGCCCGCATGTCGCAATCGTCGCAAAGCGTCTCAACGATACGTTGCTGCCAGTGCGGCCGCCCCTCGCAACAGCGATATTACCTTGTTGCGGCTTGTCCGGAAGGGATCGCTCACCGGACACTTTTGAGGGAGCGGAGGTCAGCCCCCCCTGCCCTCCGCAAATCCGGCTTGCCCGGTCTCTCATTAAGGTGGTACGCTTTATTTTCTCACACAGGGGCCTCATCCGTTACAAATGACCAACACCCTCATCGGATATGCCCGCTGCTCGACCGACAAGCAGGACCTCACCTCACAGCGCCGGGCTCTGATCGAACTCGGTGTGCCGGAGGACCGCATCTACACCGACCATGGCCTCACCGGCCGCAACCGCGATCGCCCCGGCCTCTCCCAGGCACTGGCCGCGGTCCGCGCCGGCGAGACGCTCGTCGTGCCCAAGCTGGATCGCCTCGCCCGTTCGGTGCCCGACGCGCGCGCTATCGCCGATGAGCTGGAGAAGCGCGGCGTCAGCCTCGCGCTCGGCAAGCAGGTCTACGACCCCAACGACCCCATGGGCCGGATGTTCTTCAACATCCTCGCCACTTTCGCCGAATTCGAGAGCGACCTCATCCGTCTACGCACCCGCGAGGGCATGAAGATCGCCCGGGACAAGGGCAAGCTCCGCGGCAAGCCGCCCAAGCTGTCCAACCTCCAGCAGCGCGAGCTCCTCAAGATGCACACCACCGGCGAATACTCGATCAGCGACCTCGGCAAGCTGTTCAAGGTCTCGCGGCCCACCGTGTATCGGACGATCCGGCGGAAGGCAGACGAACCGATTTGAGTTTCCAGCTTGGCGGGAGGTTATTGGCTGCGGTGTATCACGAACCCGATTTCTCAGACACGATAGCTGTTTCGTCGCACCTCTAACTAGAAAACGTGACAGGCGATCACGTCTCTGTTATTCGGAACATAAGAAGAACTTTTGGGCAAGGGTGGTCGGACCCGGCCTGCGACTCCATTCTTCGTTTGAGGTCAAAACAGAGGCCTATGGACATGAAGACCGTCAGTGCGAAGCTGCCACAAAAATTTATTGATGCACTCGATCAATGGCGCGAGGCTAACTCCGATCCGCGCCTTACACGGTCCGATGCTTTGGCCCACTTCGTAACCAAAGGCTTGGGTTTGGAGCCTCCAAGTCTCAGCAACCGGCCACACGTCGTTTCCAAGGAAGAAATCGAAGAACGCGGCGAATACTACTGTGAGCTCTACGCTGAACTGAAGAGCTTTGCGGCGGTCGCTCGTGAGGTCGGGTTTTCAGTCTCGACCGTCAGCAAGGTCATACGCCGCCATCAGCGGTCAGCCCTTTTGGCTTCACGATCGCAGGACTCAAAGCCTTACGGAGGTAACGGGAATGCACATGGCCTCTGATCTTCTAAACACCAAAGAAATGAAGGTGCTGCGCGGGCTCTGCTTGGGTGATGTCGAGGATGAGGCTCATTTCGCTGGTGTGGGACGAAAGACTTTCGACGGGCTGCTCGCCAAGGGCTGGATCGAACACGCCACGGACGAGACATATGGCACCATGGGATTTCAGATCACCCCCGCAGGCGAAGCGGCTTTAGAGTTGGGGCACGAGGCTGGCTTGTGATGGGCAGCTGCTCCGCTGGGGAACATGAACGAGGGCATCGCGCGAGGCGATGAGAGGTGAGGAGGCGCGCATGATCACCATCGAACCCGAGCTGCTAAAGTCGACCTGGCTGGCTCTCAGCGAACCGATGCCGAACCGAGGCGAATTCTCGTCCAAAGCAATCCTCGAGCAGGTTGCGGACGAAGGGTGGATGCATGGATATCAACTCGACGATCTCGTTCACGATAGCGAACCCCGCCTGGCGCGATCGGCTTCCCGCGTTGATCTCAGGGCACTGTCCGAGGCCATGGGCTATCGCTGGGTGTCCACCTATCGGCGTCCGAGGATGCGATCAAACAGCGCCGCCGGTACCCAGTCACTTAGTGCGATTGATGCCGCGGCCTTTCTGCTAGACCTGCAGACACTCGGTTTCGCCATTGATCCATGGCCACTCGTTGATCGCCTGCGACCCGCCATCACGCGGAAGAAGCGCGTCACCGACCCCGAGCTCCAGATATTCTGGGCTCCCAGAATGAAGGACCGAGGACACCTTGTCCTAGTGTCCGAGCAAGAATGGTACCGAGGAGAGTTCAACAAGGGAAAGCTTGCGAGCGGCCACCGATACGAGGTCTGGCTTGGTTCAGACGACGAAGTCTACAAGCTTGAAGTGAAGGCGCCGAAGTACCGTCAGGTCCGCGCGCCAGTTGAGACCACCTGCCCCGAGTGCGGGGACACATGGTATCGCGGCGATCCCGATTCCAGCGCGGCGCATCGACGCGAGCACAAGCGTCGGATGCATGTGCTCGACCCGAAGCCGCTGGCGGAAATGTTGTCAGAGCGGCTTACAACGAACGATCCCGAACTTGTCAGGTCGACGTCTTCCCAGTGGAAGCACTTCGAGATGTACGAGCGCGCTCGCGCGTTCCGCCGCGAGGAGGGGTACGACTTCGTGCAGTGGAATTCTCATGACGGCGATGACGATCCGCATGTCCACGGCTTCCTGATGAGCGACGCGGAGGGCCGCATTCTTGGCGCGATATCCTTTCGGTGGCGTGAGCCTCGGGACGAGCCCGCCTTCTGGGGTCTCCAGTGGGTCTGGATCGCGCCAAAGATGCGTCGGCGCGGCATCCTCTCCAGCCGTTGGGCCGTGTTTCGGGAGCGCTTTGGTGATTTCGTGGTGGAGTCACCGGTCTCCGAAACCATGCAAGCCTTCCTGGCCAAGCACGGCGACGCACACCTGATGAGCTGCCCATCTCAGCGAGCACTCAGACACACTTCGGTTTGAGCACAACATGAAGGGTGTCACAGACGCCTTTCCTTACTACCCGCTACTCACGTTTCATCGCACCATGGCTAGCGAAGACCTCGCCGCGATTGAACTGCGGAAACAAGGCTGAAAATCCTTGGTGATATGGGTACTCGGGGCTAGGAATGAGTACGGGATGAGGAAAACATCCTCGCAATTTCTGGATGATGCGCAATGAAAGCGATCGAACTGTTCGCAGGGGCTGGCGGTCTCGGCATTGGGATTGGGCGAGCGGGCTTCAAGCCTGAGCGGATTGTCGAATGGGAGCCCAATTGCCAGCGTACCCTTCTCGCCAATCGTCAAGCCAGTCAGGCTGACGCGAAACGTTGGCCGCTCGAAATCGAGCGTGACGTTCGCGACGCCGACTTCACAGTGCACGAGGGTAAGATCGAGCTGGTGTCCGGCGGCCCGCCTTGCCAGCCATTCTCGGTTGGTGGCCGACATCGCGCCCAAGCGGACCGGCGCGACATGTTCCCGGAGGCGGTTCGCGCAGTGCGCGAGGTGAAGCCGCGAGCCTTCATTTTCGAGAATGTCCGAGGCCTGACGCGGGCCCGCTTCAGCTCTTACTACGAATACATCAAGCTACAGATGCAGTACCCCGAGCTCGTCGCTTTGGAAGACGAGGACTGGTCGACGCATCTGCGCAGGCTCGAACGGCATCACACGAGTTCGCGGGCGGAGCGCGGCTTGGAATACCGGCTCGTCGCGGAAGTACTGAACGCGGCAGATTATGGCGTGCCACAGAAACGGCACCGTGTGTTCTTCGTAGGGTTCCGGAAGGATCAGGGGATCGAATGGTCCTTCCCTGAAGCGTCGCACTCACAGGAAGCCCTGCTGTGGGATCAGGCGCACGGGGATTACTTCGAACGACACCGCGTGCCCAAGGAGGAGCGGTGGTCTAACGCCGAGCGCGTCAGGGCCCGAGCGGAACGGCTGACCGAAAGACCCGCGGAGTTGCCCTGGCAGACCGTACGCGACGCCCTGTCAACCTTGCCCGACCCTGAGCACAACCCGGCCGAAGTTTCAGGCATCTCCGGCCACAGGTTCCAGCCCGGCGCCCGCAGCTATCCCGGCCACACGGGCAGCCCAATGGACGACGCCGCGAAGGCATTGAAGGCCGGCGTTCATGGCGTTCCCGGGGGAGAAAACATGCTTTCGCGACCCGATGGTTCGGTTCGTTATTTCACGGTCAGGGAAAGCGCGCGGCTCCAGACCTTTCCCGACACCTATCGAATCGAAGGGGTCTGGTCCGAGGCCATGCGGCAGCTTGGCAACGCGGTGCCGGTCACGCTTGCGGAACGGGTGGCGCGCAGTGTCGCCCTTGCGCTGAAAAGCGCGGACAGCACCAAGCAATAAGGCATGTCGCGGGATCCTTCAGTTACGAAGGCGAGCAAGATCCTCGCCGAAATCGAGGCGCTGCTTGCGGCCACCGAAGCTGAGGGGCTGACAGCCCCGGCGCGCAAGAAGCTGGTCGGTAGCGTCGACGCGATGCGGGATCGTCTTGAGCGCCTTACACGGAAGATCGATCCGAACGAATTACCCGATGCCTTTTTCGATCCGGCGGAACCGAGTCTCATCGGAAACTTCGTGGCGCTTGCGATGGTGGCCCAGGACCGCAAGCCACTCGGTGGCCTGACCCGCTTCTACGGGTCCGGCGTGTACGCAATCTATTACACTGGCCCGAACCCGCTTTATGCTCCGATCAGCGGGACCGAGACGCCGATCTATGTCGGCAAGGCCGATCCGAAGGGCAATCCCAAGACAGCGATCGATCAGGGTACGAAGCTTGCAGACCGCCTCAACGAGCATCGCCGCAATATCGAGAAGGTCGAAGGTATCGAGATCGAGGACTTCGAATGCAGGGCGCTCGCGGTGCAGACAGGCTATCAGACAGCCGCTGAAAGTCACCTGATCAGAATGTTCCGGCCGATCTGGAACAATGAGACGAACATCCTTTATGGGCTCGGGAAGCATGGCGATGATGCGACCACGCGGGCTAACAATAAGTCACCATTCGATACGGTTCACCCGGGCCGTAAATGGGCAGCTGGCAGCCCTGAAAATCAGACGGTCGCCGAGATCGAAGCGAAAGTGCGTGACCATTTTCGATCCGCGACTGTGTTCGGTGACCGGAACGCGGTGCTTCAAGCTTTCGTCGACAACATCAAGCGAGAAGATCGCTTTGACCGCGAGTCCGGCACGTCTGTCCGCGATTAGCTGGCCATGCTTGATACGGCTGCTTCCGTTTGCTGAGTTGAAGAGTTTTGTAAATTCGTCCTGACCTTCACATCATGCGGGCAACCTAGCGCACATCATCGCCAAGGCAGAACCGTCTTTGTTGCGAGCATCGCTTGAGCAAGGTCTCGACCATCTGAAAGCCTGCAACTGGCAACGACACGGCCGTAGCTCTGCCCGTCCGCTGAACATCGCATCGCTGGCGCCCGCACGATGATGTGACCACTGTCGCGCTGGCCCTTCGGTCCACCTAGCAAACGAACCAAGGCATCTCTGGCCGCCACTGCAGAGGACGACGGGCATGGGTGTCCTCGCGAGCAGGTCCCATCCATTTCGCGGGCTGCAATACCGGCGATCCGGATCTTCGGCCCCTCCTTGCACCAGATCGGGCCATCTCCGTCCCAGACGGCAACGGGCGTGCAGACAAAGGTTGCAGCTGAGACGAGCGCAAGAAGTCCCATTAGTCGTGTCCTGTGTTCGCGATGCTCAGGTCATGCCGCATCGCGGCCTTGCTGATCCCGATTGTCGTTGTCGGGTCGTGCCTTTCGCGATGCTCCCATGGAAAGAAACGCGCAAAACCGCTCCTCGTCCTCTGCCATCCTGTATTTCGGGTCATGGAGCAGGTCGGCCCGTAAGGCCTCAAGCTTTGCCTTCAGCTTCCCTGTTCGATCATCGCGATACAGCGCTTCTCTCGTTCCAAACCTGCGGAGCATGTGCCCGAAAGCGAGAAGCAGCTCGGGGTGTTGGTGGATGAGATGATGTGTCAACACCGGGATAAAAAC
>NZ_APCQ01000141.1:0-8664 GCF_000410615.1 Novosphingobium sp. B-7
GGCGCGCACGTCGTCTGCCGGGGCCAGGCCGGGATCGACCACGCGCGGCGCGGGCACGGCGCAGGCCGCACAGGCCAGCGCAAGGGCCAGGGCTGCTACCCCGCGGCCAGGATGGGATGGTTTCACGCAGAACACCGGCTGGCGATTAGCAAAATATCACCGTGTGGCAATCGAATGACGGGCGAAGGGCGGATCGCCGCAGCCGTATCCCGCATTTCGGCGCAAGGATGGGGCGGTTGGGCTGCTGTGCGAACGCATCATCGCCCCGGCTTGTTCCCCACGCTGTTTACGATAGAGCAAAGCGCCAATCGGCAGGCGTGGCCAAGCCCCCTGCCCGGCACAAGGAACTGGCGATGGATCTGGGCATCAACGGGCGCAAGGCGATGGTTTGCGCGTCATCCAAGGGGTTGGGCCTGGCCTGCGCCACGGCGCTGGCGCGCGAAGGGGCGCAAGTGTGGATCAACGGGCGTGACGCCGCCCGGCTTGAGGCGGCGCAAGCGCGGATCGCCCGCGAAACCGGCGCCAGCGTTATGGCGGTGGTGGGCGATCTCGACACGGCAGAAGGGCGCGCCGCACTGCTCGCGGCCTGCCCCGATCCCGATATCCTGGTCAACAACAACCACGGCCCGCGCCCCGGCAAGCTCGACATGCTGGAAGAGGCCGACTTCCTGGCAGCGCTGCATGCCAACATGCTGAGCCCGCTTGCGCTGATCAAGGCGGTGGTGGGCGGCATGCGGGCGCGCAAGTTTGGCCGCATCGTCAACATCACCTCGGCCCAGGTCCTGATGCCGGCGCCGGAAATGGGCCTGTCGGTTTCGGCGCGCGCCGGGCTGATGGCCATGGCCAAGGTCTTGCAGTTCGATTGCGTGGCCGACAATGTGACAGTGAACAACCTGTTGCCCGGCCCGTTCGACACCGATCGCCTGGCCTCGCTGGCGCAGCAACAGGTGGCGCAGGAGGGCATCACGCTGGAACAGGCCTATGCCCGCATCGGTGCGCGCGGCCCCTCGGGCCGGGTGGGCCAGCCGCACGAATTCGGCGACGCCTGCGCCTTTCTGTGCGCGGCGCAGGCCGGCTATATCTCGGGCCAATGCCTGACGCTGGATGGCGGGGCCTATCGCGGCTTGTTCTGACGGGCGCAGCCGGCTAGGCGCACGGGCATGCTCACCATTTCCGGCATCACCGTGCGCCTGGGCGGCCGCACCATCATCGATCGCGCCTCGGCCACCGTTCCCACCGGCGCCCGCGTCGGCCTGATCGGGCGCAACGGCGCGGGCAAATCCACGCTGATGAAAGTGCTGATCGGCGAGATCGAGCCCGACGAAGGCAGCGTCGACATGCCGCGCCGCGCACGCCTGGGCTATATCGCGCAGGAAGCGCCCACCGGTACGGCCACACCGTTTGAATCCGTCCTGGCCGCCGATACCGAGCGCGCCGCGCTGCTGATCGAGGCAGACACCTGCACCGACCCTGACCGCCTGGCCGACGTGCACGAGCGGCTGATCGCGATCGACGCCTATACTGCCCCGGCCCGTGCCGCGCGCATCCTGATCGGCCTGGGCTTTGACGAAGCGATGCAGGCCAGCCCGCTCGACAGCTTTTCGGGTGGCTGGAAAATGCGCGTGGCCTTGGCTTCGCTGCTGTTTTCGCAGCCCGACGTGCTGCTGCTCGACGAACCGTCCAACCACCTCGACCTGGAAGCGACGCTGTGGCTGGAGAATTTCCTGCGCAGCTATCCCGGCACGCTGATCGTGATCAGCCACGAGCGCGACCTGCTCAACAACGTGGTGGACAATATCCTCCACCTGCAGGGTGGCAAGGTCACGCTCTATCCCGGCGGCTATGACAGTTTCGAGCGGCAGCGCGCCGAACGCGCGGCGCAGGCCGCCGCGGCTCAGGCCGCCCAGGCCAGCCAGCGCGCCAAGCTGGAAGACTATGTCCGCCGCAACAGCGCCCGCGCCTCTACCGCCAAGCAGGCGCAATCGCGCGCCAAGATGCTGGCCAAGATGCAGCCGGTGGTGGCCATGCTGGAAGACCCCAGCCTGACGTTCGATTTCCCCAGCCCCGATGAACTGCGCCCGCCGCTCATCACGCTGGACATGGCGGCGGTGGGCTATGCCCCCGGCCAGCCGATCCTCAAGCGGCTCAACCTGCGCATCGATCCCGATGATCGCATCGCCCTGCTCGGCCGCAACGGCAACGGCAAGACCACGCTGGCGCGCCTGCTCGCCGGGCAACTGCCGGCGATGGAAGGCGGCATGACCACCTCGGGCAAGCTCGCCATCGGCTATTTCACGCAATACCAGGTGGAAGAACTGGCCGGCAGCGATACCCCGCTGCTGCACATGACCCGCGCCATGGAGGGCAAGACCCAGGCCGCCGTGCGCGCGCAACTGGGCCGGTTCGGCTTTTCCGGCAACAAGGCGACGACCGAAGTTTCGCGCCTTTCAGGCGGGGAACGCGCGCGGCTCGCCCTGGCGCTCGTCACCCGCGATGCGCCGCACCTGCTGATCCTCGACGAACCGACCAACCACCTTGATGTCGATGCGCGCGAGGCGCTGGTCCAGGCGCTCAACGCCTATCAGGGTGCGGTCATCCTGATCAGCCACGATCGCCACATGGTGGAATTGACCGCAGACCGCCTGGTGCTCGTCGATGACGGGGCCGCCGTGCCCTATGATGGCAGCATGGAGGATTACATCGACTTCGTGCTGGGCCGGAACCAGCCCAAGGCCGATGCCGCTGCCAAGCCGGCCGCGAGCCCCAAGACCGAGGCGGAGAAGGCTGCCACCCAGGCGGCATGGCAGGCGCGGCGCGAGCTGGGCAAGCAGATTGCCAAGGCCGAAAAGGACATGGCCAAGCTGCAGGCCCGCATCGCCGACATCGATGCCGCCCTCGCCGATCCGGCCAAGGCAACCGGGCAGCTCAAGGGCATGAACCTGGGCGCCATGGGCAAGCTGCGCGAAGACCTGGAAGCCGAACTCGCCCGCGTGGAAGCGCAGTGGCTGGCCTGGAGCGAACAGGTCGACGGGTGAGACACGGGGCCGTGATCGGGGTGGTATCCATCCCGATCGCCCATTGCCACCTCACCCCGGCGTCGCGGCCGATCCGGCGAGAAGGCCGCCATCGATGTTGAACTCCGCGCCGGTGACATAGGTCGCCTCGTCGCTGGCGAGCATCACGGCGAGCGCTGCCACTTCCTCGGGCGTGCCAAAACGCTTGAGCGGCGTATCGGCGACGAGCGCCCGCATGCGCGCGTCGCGATCGGGGCCGGTGCCCAGCATCGGCTCCCACAGCGGGGTCAGGATCGCGCCGGGGTGGATCGAATTGCAGCGGATCTGCCAGCCGGCCTGCGCGCAATAGAGCGCCACCGACTTGGTGTGATTGCGCACCGCCGCCTTTGAAGCGGCATAGGCGGCGGCAAAAGGGATGCCGACCAGGCCCGAACGCGACGAGATATTGATGATCGAGCCCTTGCCCTGCCCCTTCATCGCGCCAATCGCATAGCGACAGCCCAGGAACGTGCCATCAAGGTTGACGGCGTGGACGTCCCGCCAGTCGGCCAGGCTGGCGTGTTCGGGATCATGCGCCACGGCGCCATGCTCGAACCCGGTGACCCCGGCATTGTTGACCAACACATCGATCACTGGCGCCTGCGTGGCGAGCGTGGCCCAATCGCCCTCGTCTCGCACATCGAGCGCGGCGAACCGGCAGCCGATCGCAGCGGCCGCAGCACTGCCGGCAGCGGTGTCGCAATCGGTCAGGATCACCTGTGCCCCCTCGGCGTGAAACTGCCTGGCGATGGCCAGGCCAATGCCGCTGGCAGCGCCGGTGACCACACATGTCTTGTCCTGCAACCTTGGCATGATCGCCTTGCCCTTTCTCTGTCCCTCCGGGGGGCGTCGGTCTGGGCGGGAAACGCCGTGGAGGCAAGTTCATTTCCTGTCGCGAATCGGGCTGGCTTGTCGCCAGCGCCGCTGCGGCCACCCGCGCCTCGCGGTGCATCGCACCATCACTTGGGCCGCAAATCGGCCGAAATGCCGGTTTTACCGGGTGATTTAGTCAATAAGCAGGTGCAATATGGTATAGACGAAGCATTCGATCCGTATTACCATGTCTTCAATTAGTATTACTAGACCGGGTACCCAAGTATTACGAGGTCAGGCTTATGGAAGGCGTTCTGGTCGGCAAGCGGCGGATAGGCACCCAGGCACCGGTGACGGTGGGCTGGGAAAACGTCCCGCGGGTGGAAGGCGGGCCTTTGAAGCGCCTGTTCTTCACCTGGTTTCAGCCTACCGTGCTCTTCGCGATGATCTTGTTCTGGTACTATGCGCCGAACTCGATCGCCAAGGCATCCACCGCGATTGGCATCGGCATCGGCTTCCGTGTCTTGCTGATGGCGATGGAGTTCTTCTTTCCCCGCCATGAAAGCTGGCAGCTTACGTGGAAGGAAGTCACCACCGACCTGTTCTATGTTGGTCTGGGTTACACTGTATTGCGCCTGGTCGATGGCTTCATCGGTTCAGACGTGATGGTCGGCGCGATCCAGGATGCCTTGCACTGGGACAAGTTCAACTGGTTCATCACGCTGCCGATATTGGTGCAGGCCTTCCTGATTTCGTTCATTTTCGATTTCGGGCAATACTGGATGCACCGTGGCATGCACAACTGGTATCCGCTGTGGCTGCCCCATTCGGTGCACCACTACATCACCCAGCTCAACATCAACAAGGGCGCGGTGGGCAATCCGGTCGAGCTGTTCCTGATCGGCTTGGGCGTGGGTGGCTTCTTCGATTTCGTGCCGCGCGCGTTCCTTTTGGCCGGGGCCATCGGCATGGCGGTGGGCAGCTATCAACACATCAACGTGCGGTTCAATTCGCCGCGCTGGTGGCGCTTCCTGTTCCACACTACCGAACATCACAGCCTGCACCATTCTCAGGACTTTGAGGCCAGCCGCAGCAACTTTACCAATACTTATATCTTCATCGATCGCATGTTCGGCACCTGCGTCGATGGTGAAGCCGAACTGCTGGGCATGGAAGGCGGCCGCCGCATGAGCATTCGCGAACAGATGACCTACCCGTTCACCGATGGCTGGCGCACGATCAAGGCGAAGTTCGCCCGCCCCGCCACCACCACCGCCGTTCCGGCCGAGTAACGTGGGGATGAGCAGCAACACCGCCTCCTTCGCCGGCACCGCACCCCATGACGCCCACCGGAAAACACCTGTGAACCTGCGCTTCATCGATTGGATCTGGCATGTGCGCGGCAGCCTGGACCTGCCCGCCGGCCAGACCGGCGACGAAGCCTTTGCCAAGCTGCAACCGCTGTTGCGCCAACCCGGCACCAGCCAGCAGCGCGCCGCCGATGCCCTGCGCTTCACCAAGATCGACCCGGCCGCACAAGACAAGCTGGCCGTGTTCGAAAACGGCGTGCTGCAGGTGGAACAAGGCAGCGCCGGCCTAGTGCTGCGCTATCACCTGATCAGCCGCGCGCTCCTGCTGTGCTTCCTGGCACCTCTGCTGTTCCTGGCCTTTGCCCAACTGACCATCGCGGTTGGTCATTGGCAGAAACCGGCGGCCGAAGCGGCCGAAAAGGCCAAGGCCGACAAAAAGAAAAACGCCAGCAAGGACCGCGTCCTGCCGATGAACCCCATCGACAAGGCGCTGGGCGCCCCCGCGCCTGACAAGGACGGCAAGAAGCCCGACCGCAAGGGCGATCGCTACTCCCCGACATCGGCCTATGTCTTTGCCAGCTTCTTCGCCGTGCTCTATGTGATCGGCCGCATCCTTGAGGCGAAACTGGTGAAGACCCGCCTGCGCAAGCAATTGCTGGGCGAATAGGCGCCGTTGGCAAGGGCGCCACAACGGCATAACACTGGGCTTGGTTCCAGTGGAGAGCGTGGATGCCCGTTTTGCTTGCTGCACTTGCGCTGGGCCTTGCCGCGCCAGATCTGATCCACGGCGAAAGAGTTGTCACGGCCGACGATTATCCAAGCCGCATGACACAGGCCCTGCAAAGCGCGATGGTCAACATGGAGGTGGTGGTCAACCCCGCTGGCCTAACCGAATCCTGCCGCATGATCGGCTTTGTGCATGGGCCTGGCTTTGCCGAGAAGCCCCCCGCAGCCGTGACATGCGCGTTGATCAAACGGCGCGCGCGCTTTGAACCAGCGCGCGATGCCGAAGGTCAGCCAGTCTATGGGGTCTATCGCACCTGGATCAGCTATACGATCGACAACTTGACCAACGCCAAGAGCCCAGACCAGGTCGATCTGGACGTTTACGTCGCCGGCTTGCCCGCCGGAATAGCCGACCGCGCGCGTGTGGCGGTCGCCCAGTTCGTGGCGGCAGACGGCACGCCCGGCGCATGCATGGCCGCCCCCAGGACACAGCCGCTGGCAACCGAAATCCTCCCCCCGCCGCTCGCCAGGGCCGCTTGCAAAACCCTGGCCGGAAGCGGGAAATTGGCAGTCATTACCGATAAAGCAGGTGTTCCGGTCGCCACCACGCGCCGCCTTGTCGCGCGCTTTATCGTGGGGCAGTCGCCTGCGCCCACAAAACCAGCGGTGCCCTGACCGCGCCTGCCCAAATGGGCGTGCCGCGTGCCAGAGCAAACACCGGCAAAGACGGCCCCGTAAAAATCCGATACACCCGACGCACGATCACGACTGGTTGAGGGGAAGCATATGATGGAGCGCCGCAGCGTGCTGGCGGGCTTGGCGGCGCTGCCCTTGTGCCCCGCGCCATCTGCCCACGCGGCACAGGCCCCCCTGGAAGCCGATATGGCCGTGTTGCGCGCGGCATTGGCGATCCATCCCGGCCGCGACCGCTATCTTTCTCCCGCAGAACTGGCCCGGAACCTTGACCGGTTCGCGCAGGATTATGGCGCGGGGCTGGACGCGGGCAATCTTGATCGGTGCTATCTTGCCTTGTCACGACTGCTGGCGACGCTGCGCTGCGGGCACAGCTATGCCAATTTCTTCAACCAGTCAGATGCCGTGGCCAAGGCGCTGTTCGACCGGCCGACGCGGCTGCCGTTTCATTTCGAATGGATCGGCGCTGCCATGGTCGTCACCGCCGACCACACCGGCACCGGGGTGTTGCCGCGTGGCGCGCAGATCACCGCGGTGAACGGGGTGCCGAGCGGGCAGATCCTGGCCCGGCTGATGCCCTATGTCCGCGCCGATGGGCACAACGATGCCAAGCGCCGCTCTTTGCTCGGTGTTCGTGGCAACGCCACTATCGAAACCTTCGACGTGTTCCAGGGCCTGCTGCTGCCACCCGCAACCGGGCGCCACGCGCTCGACGCCATCCTGCCCGATGGGCGCCGCACCCGGATCGAGGTGCCCGCGATCGGCCTTGCTGCCCGGCGCGCCACCATGATCCGCTTACCCGCCAGCAGCGACGAGCCGCGCTGGAGCTATCAGGTGCGCAGTGATGGCATTGCCGTGCTGACCATGCCCGACTGGGGGATGTGGAACAGCAAATGGAATTGGCGCAGCTGGCTGGCAGACCGGCTTGACGATGCCGCGCACGCCCGCGGCCTGATCATCGATATCCGTCGCAACGAAGGCGGGGATGATTGCGGCGATGAGATCCTGGCGCGCCTGGTCGATCGCGATGTCATGAACTGGCCATTCAGCAGCCGCGTGCGATTTCGCACCGTGCCCGCCAGCCTCGCCGATCATGTTTCGACGTGGGACGACAGCTATCGCCACATTGGCGAAGGCGGGGCCGACCTGGGCCACGGCTGGATCAGCTTGCCGCAAACCCATGCGCCGCAACCGGTCCGGCCCGATGCCAAGCGGTTGGCCGTGCCGGTGGCCGCGCTGATCGGCCCGGCCAACAGTTCAGCCACGTTCGGATTTATCAGCGCGGCGCGCGCCAGCGGCAAGATCACCCTGTTTGGCGAGCCGACCGGCGGCAACCGCCGTGGCATCAATGGCGGGGGCTTCTTCTTCACGCGCCTGCCAGGCAGCGGCATCGAGTTCGACCTGCCGCTGATCGGTTATTTCCCACCCACGCCGCAGCCCGACGCCGGCATCATGCCCGATCATCTGGTACCGCAAACCGCCGCCACGATCGCCGCCGGGACTGACCCAGTAATGCAGGCCGCCGCCGCGTGGATCGCCACGGCGTGAATGAAGGCGCGTAGGCAAAATCAGCGGTTGGGGAACGACTAAAACTGGTGGTTGGCTGCCGTTGTGCAGTGATTGCAGGCATGGTGCACGTTATTAAGCTGGACCCCGGATCAAGTCCGGGGTGACGATAAGTTTTTACTTCATTTATATTTTTCGTCACCCCGGACTTGATCCGGGGTCCAGCTGTTCTGCTTGTGCAAACGCCAGCATGTTCTCAAATAAGCGATCCGGGCATTCGAATTTTGCCTTCGTCGCCTCAGGCTTGGCGGTCAGAAAGCGCGGCGAGGCCAGCGCGCAGGGGCCGCCGCACCGCATGGAGCGAGAGCGCCCAGCCAGCAAGACCAATGGGAATGACCACGGCCAGGGTCTGCCCGGGGTTGAGGTGCCAGTGCAGCGCCACCAGGCGCGCGCCCCAGGCTAGGCCGAGCGTGGCGAGCGTGGGCCACAGCACCAGCCGCGCCAGATCGCCCAGTGCCGTCCCAGCCACGGCTCGCGCCTGCCAGGCCGCCACGCCCAGGGCT
>NZ_KE148353.1:0-7216 GCF_000410615.1 Novosphingobium sp. B-7
GGCGACGATGGCGCCTATCGCCAGGCCGGCAGCCATGATGCGGCGCTGATGGCCCTGGCGCAGGACATGGCGCAGGGGCCTGCCCTCGATCCCACTGCCGAACGCGCGGCACGTGCTGCGGGCTGGCGCAAGCGCTGACGCGTCTCGCCGGCATCCGCCGCGCCGCCGTGCCAGAAGCAAGGCAGCGCGACGGATCGGCCGATCAGAACGTCTTGCGCAGCGTCACGCCACCATAGCGCACGTCATCACGCGGCACATAGCGCACGATGCCGGCCACCCCGCCATTGACCAGATAGCTGGCATAGTGGGTGTTGGTGATGTTCTTGACATAGGCGCGCAGCTGCCAGCCATCGTCGTGGCCCAGCAGCGCGACGCTGCCGTTCCAGATGGCATAGGCGGGCTGGATCGTGCCCGGCGTCTGCGTCAGCTGGTACTGCGTCTCGCTCTTGAAGGCGATGTCGCTCTGCAGTTCCAGATCGACTGCGTTGGTCAGGGCAAAGCGATAGGCGGCATTTGCAAACAGCTTGACCTTGGGCGCGAAGGGCAGCGGCTGGCCATTGATGTCGCAGCTGGCGGGCAGGCCCACCGGGCAGTTGAAGTTTACCACCTTGGCATCGTCATAGGCGGCCGACAGATCGACCGTGAAGCCCTTGGTCGGCACCAGGGTGACATCGGCCTCCACCCCTTGGGTGCGGACCTTGCCGGCGTTGATCAGGCGCGTCACCGCCGTGCCGTTGACCAGATCGGCCACGTTCGCCTGATAGTTCTTGAACGTGGTCGAATAGACCGCCAGCGCATAGTGGACCGAGCGATCGGCCGTGCTGCCCTTGATGCCCACTTCGAATGAATTGGAGGTTTCGGGCAGCAGCGCGATTTCATCGGTCGGCTGCATGTTGAAAAAGGCGTTGTAGGCCGGCCCCTTGTACCCGCGCGACCAGGTGCCATAGACCTGCGTGTGGCTGCTCACGTCCCACTGCAGCCCGGCGCGCCAGGAATCGCCACGGGTCGACGTGCTGCCGTTGCTGTTGTGATAGGCGCGGATGCCCGACACGTTGAATGCGGCACTGCCGGTGTTGGCCGGATCAGCCGTCGACGTGCGCACGTGATAATAACTCAGCTTGTCCCAGGTGGAACGATAGCCGGCGATGGCGCGGAAATTGCTGGTGAAGTTGATGTTGGCTTCACCAAACAGGGCATAGTTGTTGGCGCGGATGCCATACTTGGCAACGCCCGTCGTCAGGCCAGACGTGCGCGTCAGATCACGCTGATAGCGCTCGTCGGTTTCCGCGCGCAGGGCATAGGCGCCGATGACATAGTCGATCAGCTTGCCCTTGGGCGAGGTGAGGCGCAGTTCCTGCGAATACTGGTTGGTGTTGACGTCACCATGGTCGTCGCTCTGCGGCTGCACGGCGGGCGAGGCCTGCGTGGCATCGAGATCCTGGTGCTGGTGGTTCTTCCAGCCGCGCCAGGCGGTGATCGAGGTGACCTTGTAATCCCCCAGCGAGAGATCGGCGGTCAGCGATGCGCCGAAGTTCTCGTCGCGCACGTTGGTATCGAACGTGGTGGCGGCGGTGCGGTTGCTGGGCCCGGCAGTAATGCCGTAGCCGGCGAGGATGCCGACCAGCGTGGGCGAGGCGGTGACGGCGTTGGTCGGATAGGCGATCTGGTTGGTGTTGGCATAGACCCCGTTGGAGGTCGGGTCATAGCTGTGTAGCCAGTCACCCGCGAGCGTCAGCGTCAAGGCGTCGCTCGGGCGCGCCTCGATCTTGCCGCGCAGGCCATAGCGTTCAAACCCGTTGACCTTGTCCTTGGTCACCGCGTTCCACACGTTGCCCTTGTAGTTGGCGTAAACGCCGTCGATCCGCGCCGCGACCGTATCGGTCAGGCCGCCGGTGACGCCCGCCTTCACGCGGTATTCGGCGTCGGTGGTGGCGCCGCCTTCGACATAGGCATGGAATGCCTGGGTGGGCGCGGCGGTGACGATGTTGATCACGCCGGCCGAGGCGTTCTTGCCAAACAGCGTGCCTTGCGGGCCGCGCAGCACTTCGATGCGCTCAACCTCGCCCACGTCGAGCGTGGCCTGGCCGGGGCGGTTGAGCACCACGCCATCGAGCACGGTCGAAACCGAGGATTCGACACCCGGCGAGGTGGTGATCGTGCCCACGCCGCGAATGAACACTGTGCGGTCCTTGTTCGAGGCGCCGCTGCGGAAATCGACCGTGGGCACGCTGGCCGACAGGTCCTGGAGATTGTGGATGCCGCGATCGTTGAGCGACTGGCCGCTGACCGCGCTGATCGCGATCGGCACTTGCTGCAGGCTTTCGTTGCGGAAACGCGCGGTGACGACGATTTCGCCCGGTGCCGGCGCGTTTGCTTCTGCCGGAGCAGGCGCCGCGGGCGGAGCATCCTGGGCAGCGGCGGCGGCTGGCACGATCAAAGCACCGGCGAGCAAGAGCGCGCTGCGCAGCGAAACGGAAAACTTGGGCATCGATTTCTCCCTTGAACGCGGCGGCGCTATACTCAACCCTATAGGTAGAGAAGAAAGTTTTTCTTTAGTGCCCCAACGCCATGCCCATGGCGCTTCCTTCGGTCCCTTCCTCCACCGCGACGATGCGCGGCATGCCCAGCCTGATCAGCCCAAGGGCAAGCAGATAGGAAACCGCCGCGAACGCAAAGAGCGGGCCATAGCCCAGCCCGGCCGCCAGGGTGAGGCCGGCAATCTTGGTGATCGCGGTGCCGCCCATATTCCCACAAAACGCGGAAAAACCGGTGACACGGCCCACGCGTGCGCGCGGGGTGACATCGGCGATCAGGCCAAACAGGCTGGTGGAAAAACCCTGGTGCCCGGCCAGCGCCAGTGCCAGCACCGCAGCAGCGCTCCACGCGCTGGGGGCCAGCAAGGCCAGCGGCACAGGGGTCACGACCAGGGCAGAGGCCAGCATCACGAGCTTGCGCACGCGGTCGATTGGCTGGCCGGCGCCGATCCAGCGGCTCGACAGCGTGCCGGCCAAGACCGATCCGACTGCCGCGCCGGCATAGGCGAGGGCCAGCGGCGGGCCGAGTTCGGTGCCGGCCAGCCCAAACGCGCGGTGGAAATAGTCCGGCATCCAGAACAGCATCAGGAACCAGGTGGCATCAGACAGCACCTTGGCACCGGCGATGATCCAGGTGCGCCGCTCCCGCCACACCGGCCTGGCGCCATGATGATCTTGCGCCTTGGCCATCGGCGTATCGGCAAAATCGATGCCGCGCGTGGCCAGCCACCAGGCGAGCGCCCAGACCAGGCCCAGCGCGCCGGCCATGACAAACGCCGCGCGCCAGCCCCAGACGGCGGCAACGATCGGAATGGCCAGTGGCGCCAGGATCGCGCCGATCGAGTTGATGGCGTTGGACAGGCCGATGCCGGTCGATCGCTGCTCGGGCGGAAAGATCGCCGCCATGGTCTTGATGCCGGCCGGGGTGCCCATCGCCTCGCTCGCGCCCAGGCTGATGCGGCAGGCCATGAACGCGGCAAAGCTGCGTGCCCAGCCATGCGCCATCGCGGCAAGCGACCAGGCCGCCACGCCAAAGGCATTGGCCCGTCGCACGCCCAGACGATCGACCAGCCAGCCCGCCGCGAGAAAGCCGAACGCCGCCCCGGTCTGGAACAGCGCCGCCAGCGTACCGTAATCGTCGTCGCTCCAATGCAGGTCGGCGGCGATGGTTGGCTTGAGCACCGCAATGATCTGGCGATCGACCAGATTGAGAATGCCCGCCGTCAGGGCCAGCGCAAACAGCAGCTGGCGGCGGCGGGGGCTGAGCAGGGCAGTCATCGGTGGCGGCACTCCTTTGCCATGCCTGTTACGGGGTGCGGCAAGGGAGTGCCAGAAAGTTCAACTTTTGCAGTAGAGATTAAAACGGTGCGTGGTCGATATGCGGCAAGACGTGGCGAGCAAACAGATCCGCCTCGCGCGCATGGGGATAGCCCGAAAGCACGAAGGCATCGATCCCCGCCGCGCGATAGGCGTTGAGCTTGGCCAGAACCTGGTCAGGATCGCCCACGATCGCCGCGCCGCAGCCCGATCGGGCGCGGCCGACCCCGGTCCACAGATTGTCTTCGACATAGCCATCGCCAGCGGCTGCCTCGCGCAGGGCGGCCTGGGCCTGCACACCCACCGATTGGGAATCGAGCGACTTGGCGCGGATCGCTGCGCCTTGCGCGGCGTCCAGCTTGCTCAGCAGGCGATCGGCGGCGGCGCGGGCCTCGCTTTCCGTCTCGCGCACCACCACGTGCACCCGATAGCCGCAGCGGATGGTGCGGCCATGCCGCGCCGCGCGGGCTTTCATATCAGCGACGATGTCTTTCACAGCCTCCATGCGGTCGGGCCACATCAGATAGACATCGCAGCCCTTGGCGGCGGTTTCGCGCGCCGGTTCAGACAGGCCACCGAAATAGAGCGCCGGCACGCGCGGCGCGGCCTGCAGCATGCGTGGCGCGTCGAGCTTGAGGTTCCAGAACCGGCCTTGGTGATCGAGTGCCTGCCCGGCGAGCAGGGTGCGCAGGATGGCGATCGCCTCGTCGGTGCGTTCATAGCGCGACGCCCCGTCGAGCGTTTCGCCCGGCAGGTCGCTGGAAATGATGTTGACCGTCAGCCGCCCGCCCAGGATCTGGTCGATCGTGGCGATCTGGCGCGCCAGTTGCGCTGGCCACATTTCGCCGACCCGCACCGCCATCAGCAGCTTGATGCGCCGCACCTGCGTGGCGATCGCCGCGGCAAAAGCCGTGGTATCGATGCCCAAAGCATAGCCTGAGGGCAGCAGGATATTGTCAAACCCGCCATCTTCGGCACCCAGCACGATATTGCGGCAATGCTCCCAACTGGATTGCAGCGCCGGGTCGCTTTGCCCAAGATATTCATAGTCGTCATCGCAAAGCGCTGAAAACCAGCTGATTTCACAGGAATTTTGGGTCACGGCATGGATTCTCCGCGCGATGCCTCCAGCACCGCGTACCATCCGCCGCGCGTCCATTCGACCTTGAAGGCGTCGCGCAGCGCGGCAATGCGGGCAGGTTGCTGCGAACCGACGATGGGCACGATCCGCGCGGGGTGCGCCATGATCCAGCTCAATGCCGCCGCGCTCGCGTCGGTACCATAGGCGGCGCCCTGCCTGGCCAGCAGCGCGCCGACCGGGTGTGCGGCATCGGTCAGCCTGCCACCGCCCAGCGGTGACCAGGCCAGCACGGCCATCTCGCGTTCCATCGCCTGGTCCAGCGTGCCATCATAGAGCGGGTCAAACCGCGCGGCAGAATATTCCGGCTGGGTCGACACCAGCGGGAAGGGCAGGAAGGCCTGCAATGCCGAAACCTCGGCCGGGCTGTAGTTCGATACGCCCACGTGCTTGACCTTGCCCGCCTCGACCATCTCGACCAGCGCGTCGGCCACTTCGCGCGGATGGGTGAGGAAGTCGCGGCGGTGGATCTGGTAAAGGTCAACGCTGGGCAGCCCCAGCCGCGCCAGCGAGGCATCGATCGCGCTGCGCAGATAGGCGAGCGTCGAATCATAGGGCTTGCCCAGCCAGATGCCGCCCTTGGTGGCGATGACCATGCGCTCGCGCCAATGCGGATTGGCCGCCAGCGCCTTGCCGAACAGGGCTTCGGCCCCGCCAAAGCCCACCGGCGCATCGCAACCATAGATATCGGCGGTATCGAACAGGGTTACGCCCGCATCCAGCGCGGCTTCCACACGATCGGCAATGGCACCCAGATCATCGTTGCCGTCGGGGCTGGCCAGCCGCCACATGCCCCAGGCAATCGGGAAAACGGCAAGTCCGCTCTTGCCGAGCGCGACGGGTTCGGTCTTTAGGCTGAGGTTCGTCATGGAGAGCGCCATGGCACAAGGAGCTTGGTGATGGTAGAGAAACTGCGTTACGGCTTGGTCGGCACCGGCATGATGGGGGTGGAGCATATCCACAATATCAAGCTGTTGCCCGATGCCGAAATCGTCGCCATCGCTGATCCCGAAGCAACCTCGATCGAATGGGCGCGGGCCGCGCTGGGCGATGCCGGCCAGGATGTGGCCGTGCATGCCGATGCCGCCAGCTTGGTGGCCGGGGGCGGAATCGATGCCGTCGTTGTGGCGTCGCCCAATTTTACCCACCGCGCCGTGTTGGAGCCGCTGCTCGCCAGCAACGTGGCGATCCTGTGCGAAAAGCCGCTGTGTACCACGATGGCCGATGCGCGCTGGGTGGTGGAGCAGGCAGCCGCGCGCGGCGCCCCGTTCTGGACCGGCATGGAATACCGCTTCATGCCGCCCGCTGCTGCGTTCATCGATGCCATCCACGCCGGCCAGGTGGGCGCGCTGCATATGCTCTCGATTCGCGAGCACCGCTTCCCGTTCCTGGTCAAGGTGCGCGACTGGAACCGCTTTTCGGCCAAGACCGGCGGCACCATGGTCGAAAAATGCTGCCACTTCTTCGATCTGATGCGGCTGATCACGCAGAGCGAGCCGGTGCGGGTCTATTGCTCGGGCGCCATGGACGTGAACCACGTAGACGAGCGCTATGACGGTGCACGGCCTGATATCATTGATAACAGCTTTACCACGGTGGACTTTGCCAATGGCACCCGCGCGATGCTCGATCTGTGCATGTTTGCCGAAGGCGCCGAACACCAGGAAGAAATGAGCGCGACGGGCGACAAGGGCCGGCTGGATGTGTTGATCCCGCCCGGAGACCTGGTGTGGTCGCCGCGCGTGCCCTGGCCGGGGCCAAAGGCGGTGGAACGCCGGCACGTGGCGGTGGACGAAACCGCGCTGGCGGCCGGATCACACCACGGATCGACCTATTACCAGCACGCGGCGTTTGCGCGCGCGGTGCGGGGCGAAGGAGATGTGCTGGTGACGGCCCATGACGGGCTCATGGCCGTGGCGATAGGCACGGCGGCCGAGATGAGCGCGCGTGAGCACCGCGCGGTGGACATGGCAGAAGTGCTGGGTTGATGGACCCGGCAGTGAAGGCGTGAAGGAAAACAACTTAGGCCGGGCAGCGGACCCTCTGCCGCCCGGCACTGGTTGGTGGATCAGTTGGCGGCGCCGCGGCGCATGTGCTTGCCGCCATAGCGCTGACCAAGATAGGCAGAAAGACGGCGCAGGTAGCTGACAGCCTCGGTCGCGCTGCCATTGTTGCACGGCAAGGGATTGCGGCTGGGGCCGGGGGGACGACGCTCCACCTTTTCGCA
>NZ_KE148353.1:7229-25034 GCF_000410615.1 Novosphingobium sp. B-7
TGCCGGTGGCACGACGCTCCACCTTTTCGCACAGCAGTTCGATATCGCTGCGGCTCAGCAGATTCTTTTCCCGCATCAGACACAGCAGCGATTCGAGGATGATCAGGCTTTCATCGCCCGCATCGGTTACGCCGTCACGCATGCCTTCGTTCATCGCCAGACCTCTTCCGCATATATGTTATGCAACAGATACTATTCTGGTCTGGCGCTTTGGCAAGCGATTCAATCGAGGCCGCCTCCCAAGGTGCGATAGAGCGTCACCAGGTTGTTGGCCCGGGCCAGGCGCGTGGTCACCAACTGCTGCTGCGCGGCATAGGCGCTACGCTGCGAATCAAGGGCGGTGAGGAACGATTCCACCCCGGCGCGGAACCGCGCGTCAGACAGCATCGCCGCCTGCTGGGCGGCCTGAACCCGGGCGGTTTGCGCCGCCATCTGTTCGTCGATCGTGCCGCGCTGGGCCAGCGCATCGGAAACCTCGCGGAATGCGGTCTGGATGGTTTTCTGATAGGTCGCCACCGCCGCATCGCGTGATGCCTTGGCATAATCGAGATTGGCCTGGTTCTGCCCGAAATTGAACAGCGGCAGGCTGGCTGAGGGCGAGACGGTGTAGGTTCCCGTTCCCGACGAGAACAGGTTGCTCAACGTCGAACTGATCGTGCCGATCGTGGCGGTGAGCGAGATGCGCGGGAAGAACGCGGCCCGCGCCGCGCCGATATTGGCGTTCTGCGCGATCAGCTGATGCTCGGCCTGGAGCACGTCGGGCCGGCGCAGCAGCACGTCGGAACCAAGATTGCCCGGAAGAGCATCGATCGTTGCCGGTTCGGTTCCCAGCCCCTGCGGTTGCAATTCGGTGGGCACAGGCGCACCGGTCAGCAGCTGTAGCGCGTTGAGATCCTGCGCCACCTGGGTTTGCAGCACGGCAATGTCATTGCGCGCCGATTGATAGCTGGTTTCCGCCTGCTGCATTTCCAGGGCAGAGGTCACGCCGATACGGAACTGCGCCTTGGTCAGATCCAGGCTTTGCGCGTAGGCCTTGAGCGTGCGTTCGGACGTGGCCAGCTGATCGCGATCCGCGCCCAGCGTGAGCCAGGCCGCGGCGATTTCACCGATCAGGGTGACGCGCGTGGCGCGCCGCCCTTCCTCGCTGGCCAGGTACTGCTCCTGCGCCGCCTTGGAAAGGTTGCGCAGGCGTCCGAATAGGTCGATCTCGAACGAAGACAGCCCGACGTTGCCAGTGAAATACTGGATGTCGGCCGGGCCCGAGCTGGCCGCGCCACCAGCGCTGGCGGCAAAGGACGCGGTGTTAGTATAAGTGCCCGATCCGCTGGCGCTGATCGCCGGGAACAGGTTGGCGCGTTGCGAGCGATATTGCGCGCGCGCCGCCTGCACATTGGCCACGGCCAGGCGCAGGTCCTGGTTGTTGGCCAGGCCCAGCTCTATCACCTGGCGCAGGCGATCGTCGCGAAAGAATTCGCGCCAGCCGATCCGGGCCAGGTCTTGCGTCTGGGCAGCGTCAGCCGCCGGATAGACGCCTTGGCCCTGGGGCAGGGCCGGCGGCACGGCTGGCGCCGGCCGGGCATAGCGCGGCGCCAGGTTGCAGCCCGACAAGAGCAGGGCAGGCAGCACGGCCGCGAGCACGGTTTGGGATTTGGTCACGACAGTCAGACTCCCTGGGGCGCGGACGCGCCCTCGTCGTCTTGGGTATGGGTTTGATCGGCCTGCTTGCGCCGCGTGAAGAGGTTGAAGACCACCACGAAGAACATCGGCACAAGGAAGATCGCCAGCACCGTTGCGGAGAGCATGCCGCCCACGACGGCACGACCGATGGCATTCTGGCCGCCAGCACCAGCCCCGGTCGCCACTGCCAGGGGCAGCACGCCGAAGATGAAGGCAAGGCTGGTCATCAGGATCGGTCGCAGGCGCAGCCGGGCGGCACTGATCGCCGCGTCGAACGCGCCCATGCCGTCGCGCATGCGCTCTTCGGCAAATTCCACGATCAGGATCGCGTTCTTGGCCGACACCCCGATGGTGGTGATCAGGCCCACCTGAAGGTAGATATCGTTGTTGAGCCCCGTCAGCGTGGCTGCCAGCACCGCGCCGATCACGCCCAGCGGCACAACCATGATGACGGACAGCGGAACCGACCAGCTTTCATACAGCGCGGCAAGGCACAGGAACACGATCAGCAGCGACAGGCCATAAAGCGCCGGCGCCTGCCCACCCGAAAGCCGTTCTTCATAGGAAAGACCGGTCCATTCCAGCGCGGTGCCGGGGGGCAGCTTGGCGTGGATCGCCTCCATCGCGGCCATGGCGCTTCCGGTGGCGACGCCCGGTGCCGGTGCGCCGAGAATTTCCATCGAGGGCAGGCCGTTGTAGCGGGTGAGCTGCACCGGCCCCTTTTCCCACGAGATCGTGGAAAAGGCGCTGAAGGGCGTCATGCTGCCGTTGCTGGATCGCACGAACAGCTTGTCCATGTCTTCGGGCGCCATGCGATAGGGCGCATCGGCCTGGACGTAGACCCGCTTTACACGGCCACGATCGACGAAGTCGTTGACGTAGCTGCCGCCCCACGCCGTGGCGATCGTGCTGTTGATCGTGGACAGATCAAGGCCGAGCGCACCCGCCTTTTCCTGGTCCACCGTCACCTTGAGCTGCGGCGCATCGTCGAGCGAGTTGGGGCGTACGCCGACCATGCTCTTGTCCTGCATGGCCATGCCCAACATCATGTTGCGAATTTGCAGCAGCCGGGCATGCCCCAGTCCGGCCTGGTCCACCAACTGCAGGTCGAACCCGGTGGCATTGCCCAGTTCCTGCACGGCGGGCGGGGTGATCGCGAAGATCAGCCCGTCGCGATAGGCGGCAAACGCGCCCATGGCGCGCCCGGCGATCGACTGCGCCGCGTTGGCCTTGCCAGAGCGTTCGCTCCACGGCTTGAGCGGCACGAACGCCAGGCCGCTGTTCTGGCCCGATCCCGCGAAACTGAAACCGTTCACCGTGAACACGCCGGCAATGTTGGCGCTTTCCTGCTTGGTGAAGTGGTCACGGATCACGGTGAGGCCCTTTTCCGTGCGCGCGGCGGTAGAGCCGGCTGGGCCTTGGACCAGAGCGATGACCATGCCCTGGTCTTCATCGGGAAGGAACCCGCCGGGCAGCCGCACGAACAACAGCGCCAACCCGCCCACGATCAGGGCATAGACCACCATCGAACGTTTCCAGTTGCGCGCGGTGGAGCGCACGCTGCGTTCATAGCGTTCTTGGCCGGCATCGAATTTTTCGTTGAACCAGCGGAAGAAACGGGCCAGCGGCCCATTGCTTTCCTGCTCATTGGGCTTGTGCGGCTTGAGAATGGCGGCGCACAGCGCGGGCGTCAGCACCAAGGCGACGAGCACGGAAAGCGCCATGGCCGACACGATCGTGATCGAGAACTGGCGATAGATCACCCCGGTCGATCCGCCGAAGAACGCCATCGGCAGGAACACGGCCGCCAGCACCATGGCGATGCCGATCAGCGCGCCGGAAATCTCGTTCATCGATTTGCGCGCGGCGTCGATCGGACTGAGGTGCTCGGTCACGATCAGGCGCTCGACGTTTTCGACCACCACGATCGCGTCGTCGACCAAGAGGCCGATGGCCAGGACCATCCCGAACAGCGTGAGCGTGTTGATCGAATAGCCCGCTGCCGCCATGACGGCAAAGGTGCCCAGCAGAACGACCGGAACGGCGATCGTGGGGATCAGCGTGGCGCGCCAGTTCTGCAGGAACAGGAACATCACGAGGAATACCAGCACCACGGCCTCGACCAGGGTGTGCACGACCTGCTCCACCGAAAGGCGGACGAACGGCGTGGTATCGTAGGGATAGATGACCTTGATGTCAGACGGGAACTGCGTGGAAAGCTCGTTCACGCGGGCCTTGATGGCGTCAACGGTGTCCAGCGCGTTGGCGCCAGGCGCCAGCTTGATCCCAAGACCAGCGGCAGGCTTGCCATTCCACTTGGATTCAAAGCCGTAGTTTTCCGCGCCAACCTCGACGCGGGCAACGTCGCCCAGGCGAACCACGGCGCCGTCGCTGCCGATCTTGAGGCGGATCTTGGAGAATTCCTCTGGCGTGGACAGGCGTGATTGCACCGCCACGGTCGCGTTGAGCATCTGCGTGCCCGGTGCGGGCAGGGCGCCGATCTGGCCGGCCGAAACCTGGGCGTTCTGCGCTTTCAGCGCGGCCGTGACATCGGCGACCGACAGGGCGTACTGGTTCAGCTTGAGCGGATCGAGCCAGACGCGCATCGCGTATTGCGACCCGAAAATCTGCGTGTCACCCACGCCCGAAACGCGCGACAGGGGATCCTGCAGCTTGGAAACGAGGGTGTCGGCCAAGTCCGCGCCGGAACGCTTGCCGCTCTCCGAATACAGGCCAACGAACATCAGGAAGTTCTGCGTCGCCTTGGCGACTTGCAGGCCCTGCTGCTGCACTTCCTGCGGCAGGAGCGGGGTGGCCGCCTGCAGCTTGTTCTGCACCTGCACCTGGGCGATATCAGGGTTGGTGCCCTGCTCGAACGTGAGAGTGATCGTCACCGTGCCCGCAGCGGAGGACGAGGACGAGAAATACCGTAGGTGATCCAGCCCCTTCATCTGCTGTTCGATGATCTGGGTGGTGGTCTTCTCCAGGGTTTCGGCGTCAGCCCCGGGATAGGTGGCGGTGATCGACACCGCCGGTGGGGCAATTGCCGGAAACTGCGAGATCGGCAGCGTGCGGATAGCCAGAACGCCGGCCAGCATCAGCACGATCGCGATGACCCATGCGAAGATGGGTCGGTCGATGAAAAAGCGTGACATGCGGGATTACTTTCCCTGTGCCTGGCCGGAGGGCTGGCCCTTTGCCTGTCCGGCAGGTTGGCCCTGTGCCTGGCCGGGTGCTGTGCCGGCCGGGGCGTTGGGGTTCCAGGCCTGCGGATTCACCGGCATCCCCGGCTGCAGCATCATGCCACCTTCCACGATCACCTTGTCGCCGCTGCGCAGCCCGCCGGTAACGATCCACTTGTCACCCTGCGTGCCGCCGGTCTGCACCGGGCGCGCTTCCACCTTGTTCTGCGCGCCAACCACCATGACCACGGCATTACCATGTTCATCGCGGGTCAACGCCTGTTGTGGCACCAGCATGGCATTCTGCACCGTGCCCTGCACCAGGCGGGCGCGAACGAACATGCCCGGCAGCAGCAGGCTGCGCGGATTGGGGAACACGGCGCGCAGCACCTGCGAACCGGTCGCCTGGTCCACGGTCACGTCGGTGAACAGGAGGTCGCCTTGCAGCGGATAGGTGCTGCCATCTTCCAGGATCAACTGGACCTTGGCCTTGCCGTCCTTGGTCAGCTTGCCGTCCATGATCTGGCGGCGCAGCTTGAGCAGGTCGGCGCTGGATTGGGGAATATCCACATAGACCGGATCGATGCGCTGGATCGTGGTGAGCGCGGTGGCCTGTGCGGCCGAAACCAGCCCGCCCGTGGTGGTGAGCGAGCGGCCGATGCGCCCGCTGATCGGCGCGGTGATGGTCGTGCGCGCGAGGTCGATCTGCGCGGTCCGCAGGGCAGCTTCCTGTGCCGCCACATCGGCCCGGGCCTGTCCGGCGGTGCTCACCGCGTTGTCATAGTCCTGGCGGGCGATGGCGTTGATCTTGACCAGTTCGCCATAGCGGCTCGCCTGGGCCTGGGTCGAGGCGATCGCGGCGCGGGCCTTGGCCAGCGCTGCCCGCGCGCTCATCACCTGGGCCTGATAGGGCGCGGGATCGATGCGATAAAGCGGCTGGCCGGCGCGCACGAAATCACCCTCGGTGAACAGGCGCGACTGGATCAGGCCGTTGACCTGGGGCCGCACGTCCGAGGTTTCGTAGGCCACCGTCCGGCCCGGAAATTCGGCCGTGATCGGCAGGGGCTGTTCCTGCACCGCCACCACCGAAACGGCAGGCGCAGCGCCGCCGCCTGGCCCGCCGGGACCACCCGCGCCTGGGGGTTGCGATCCGCATGCCGCAAGGGCCAAAGCCAGCGCCGGGGTGACGCGTCGCAAAAATGTCATGCAAAATCCTGCCGATCAGTGTATGAGAGTGAACGATCACTCACAAATTTGCGCTACTGCGCCGGGGGGCCAGTGGTCAAGCAGGAAATTTTGGGTAGAGAGAGGCTATGACTACGGATCAGGCGCAAGCGTGCCTCAGGGCGGGGGGCAAGGCGGCGCAGCGGCGGGAAAAGATCATTGCTGCTGCGCGTAAGCTATTTATAGAAAATGGTTTTCATTCAACTGGCGTTGCCCAGATTGCCAAGGAATCGGGCGTGGCCGTAGGTCAGCTCTATCGCGATTTCGCGTCCAAGGAGGCGATCATCGCCGAGATCGTGGCGTCTGACGCCGGCGAATTCCTGGAACGTGGCGATATCGTGCTGGGCGTTGCCCTGCGTGACGAATCGGCCGTGTGGCAATGGTTGCACGATTTCCTGATCCCCGATCCCGATTGTCCCAACGTGCTGATCGCGGAAATCGTCGCCGAGTCTGCCCGTAATCCAAAAGTGGCCGAAATCTTCAAGCGCTGTCACAACACCGTGCATGCCGGCCTGCTCCGCGCGATCGAAGTGCTGTTGCCTGGCGATGACGTGGCATCGGCTCGCGGTTGCATGGCCGACATGCTGCTGATGCTGTCGCTAGGCCTGATGCAGCACGATCTCATCCGGGGCGAGGCCGAGGCGCGGCGCATGGCAGAGATGGCCTTTGCCTCTTTCCGGGCACAAATCCTTGCGCTGCGCGGCGCAGACCAGACGCCGGCTGCCATGGCCGGCGTGGCCTGCCGGCCAAGCGTGGTAATGAATACCGAGCTCGCCTGATCAGAGCATTGCAACCGATTGCATAGCCTGCTGCGCCGTGCCACGCTGTGTTTCATGGCGAGCGCTGTGCAATCGGCAAGATCCGGCGCTGGCACGTTCCTGTCGTTGCTTTGGCGGAGACCGCGCGCATGATATCGTTGCATCACCATCTCCGGGCTTTTGCCACCACGCTGGCAGCGGGAACGGCGATGTGCGCGCTGGCCTTTGTCCCTGCCGTCGCGGCGCGCCGCCTTTGGCGATGGGGTGCACGATGATGCGATCGCGCGGCTGACGGCGGCGATGACGCTGACCGCCGGCGGAACCGCGCTGATGTATTACGGGGAAGAGATCGGCATGGCCGATCTGACCGCAGCGGAACTCAAGGACGTGCCGCTCGGCCCCACGCGCGTGCTGCTGACCAGCCAACCCGATGCCACCGCTGACCTTGCCAATCCAGTGCTGGCGCCCTTTGCCACCCGCCTGGTGGCGTTCCGCGTCAGATAGACGGGCGCATCCGCTGCGTCAGGCGCGCAGGGCCAGGCTGATCCGGCACTGCACGCCGGCCGGCGCAAAGTACAGGTCCACGCGGTTGCCACCGGTGCGGGGCAGGGCGCGTTCGATCAGGGTGGTGCCAAAGCCCTTGCGGTCTGGCTGGCGCACGGCTGGGCCGCCGCTTTCATGCCACAACAGTTCGACCCGGTTTTCCGCCGGGATGGTTTGCCAGGTGAGAGACAGATTGCCGCTGTCGCATGACAGCGCGCCATACTTGATCGCGTTGGTCGCCAACTCGTGCAGGATCAGGGCCAGCCCCTGTGCGGCAGCGGGCGCGATTTCGGCGCTGGGGCCCTCCATGGTGATGCGGCCGAACAGATCGACATGCAGCTTCATCACCGCCATCACCGTGAGTGCCACGTCGGCCGGCGCCAAGTGCCCTTCGATCAGTGCCGGCTGCGTTACCGACAGCACGCTCAGCCGGGCCAGGATATCACGGCGTGCGGTGACCATGTCATGCGCATCGCGCAGCGTGGCGGAAACCACCGCCTGGGCCATGGCCAGCGTGTTCTTGATGCGGTGCACGCTTTCCCGCATGATTGTGGCCATGCGCTGTTCGGCGCGCTGCTGCTCGGTCACGTCCACGCCCTGCACGAAAACCCCGTGCACAGCGCCGGCGGCATCGCGCAGCGGCTGATAGGCGAAATCGAGATAGCGTTCTTCCGGCGGAAGGCCCGGCGCCAGTTGCAGCGAGACGAGCGCGCTGCGCCCGATATAGGGCTGCCCGGTGCGGTAAACACCGTCCACCAGGTCGACAAACCCCTGTTCCACCACTTCGGGCAAGGCCTCGCGCAGCGGGAGGCCCAACAGCGGTCGATGCCCGACCAACTGGTTGTAGGCCGCGTTGGCGATTTCGAACACGTGGTCCGGCCCGCGCAGGATGGCGATGAAGCCTGGCGATTGATCGAACAGATCGCGCATCCGCTCGATTTCGGCCTGCACCTTGTTGGCGCGCATCAGGATGCCTGCCTCGAGGATGGCTGCCCTGCCCGTATCTGCGGTTTGGGTCAGCAGCGCAGTGATGTCGGCGGTGTGCTGCAGGATATAGCGCAACCTGCCGTCCGCGCTCATGATCGGTACGTGCGTCGCGCTCCAATAGCGCATTGTCGGCACTGTCCCCGGATCGCCCACCGCATAAGGGATGAAGGCAATGTGATCGGTTTCATGGGCGCGCTGCACGCGATGGAGCGACTTGCGCAGCAGGCGGTAGCTTTCGCTGTCCGGATCGGCCGGAAAAGCCTCGAACAAGGGCAGGCCGACGAAGGTTTTGCGCGGGCGCCCCACGGCCGCGACATAAGCGTCGTTGCAACCCGCGATCGTCAGATCGGGTTGGAACAGCACATAGGCATTGGGTGCAGCGCCGATCAGCCCGCCCAGACGGCCATCGACGATAGTGATCTCGTCGATCGGTTCAAAGGCTGCGTCAGTTGGCGTGTGCGGGCGATCCATGCCGTTTCCTCAACATTGTGCACGGCGGTCCCGCAGCGATGAATCTGCCGCTGTGCAGACGGTTTTGGCAGATGTCATTCCGGGCGATAAAACACCAGATCGCCTTTGTCTGCCGACTTCAGCTTTCGGGCATGCTGTAAAACATTGCAAAGGGATTTTGCGCTATCTCGCTTTGCGCGCAGGCATTGCTAAGGAGGCGGTTGGTCGCCCGGGAATTGCGGGCGCAGAAGGGCCGCCGTGCGCATAGCGATTTTGGAAGATGACGTGGCCTTGGCCGGGTTGGTGGAAATGACCCTGGCCGAGGCGGGGCATAGTTGCGAGGTGTTCGGCGACGGGCAGGTGCTGACGCGCGCCCTGCATCGGACCACCTACGATCTGCTGATTCTCGATTGGAACGTGCCCGGCATGACCGGGCTTGCCATCATCGAATGGACACGCGGCAACCTGGAAGTGCCGCCGCCCGCACTCATGCTCACCAGCCGCTCGGCCGAGGAAGACATCGTGGCCGGGCTTTCTGCCGGCGCAGACGATTACGTGATCAAGCCGGTGGCGCCGGCCGTGCTCAAGGCGCGGGTCAACGCCCTGGTGCGCCGCGCCTATCCTTCGACCAGCCCCATGGTCGAACAGTTCGGCCCCTACAAGTTCGACACGCGCGCCGATACGGTGGAACTGGAGGGGCAGCCGGTTGCCCTCACGGCCAAGGAATTTGCGCTGGCGCTCCTGCTCTTCCGCAACATGCACCGCGCCTTGTCGCGCGCCTATATCTTCGAGGCGCTGTGGGGCCGCAATCCCGATCTGCCCACGCGCACGCTCGATGCGCATATCTCCAATATCCGCACCAAGCTCAACCTGCGGCCCGGCAATGGCTTCAAGCTGGTGCCGATCTATGCCTATGGATATCGCCTTGAAGCGCTGGCTGCCTGACGCCGTGGCCCGGCCACGCCTTGCGCTCGCCCTTGCGCAGTCGCTGTCGCTGGCGGCGTTCCTGGCGCCTTGCGCCACGCACGCGGCATCGGCGCCCGACAATGCGTCGTTGACGCCCGCCCCGGATGACATGGTGCGCTACCTCGTGCGGCCGGGTGACAACCTGTTCCGCCTCGCCAGCGATTATCTGATTCGGCCCGAAACCTATCGCTCCGTCCAACAGCTCAACCGTGTAGCCGATCCGCTGCGCCTGCCCATTGGCAAGACCCTGTTGATACCGCGCGTGCTGCTCAAGCAGGAAGCGGTGCGCGGCACTGTGTTGAGCTGGCGCGGCGCGGTGCGCATCGATGGCCGGCCGGCGGCCAATGGCATGCCGGTGACCGAGGGCATGCTGCTCGAAACCGGGCAGCGCTCGTTTGTCACCGTCACGCTGCCCGATGACACGAGCATCGCGCTGCCATCGCAATCGGCCGTGCGGGTGCGCCGCCTGCGCAAGGTGGTGCTGGATCGGCATGTGGAGCGCCTGTTCGCGATCGAGCGGGGCCGGGCGAGCGCCGCTGTCACGCCGATGACCGATCCGGCCAGCACGTTTCAGTTCGCCACGCCCGGCGCCGTCACCTCGGTGCGCGGCACCCGTTTCCGCATGAGCTACGACGCCGATGCGCACCGTGCGACGAGCGAGGTGCTGGAAGGTAAGGTCGGGTTCGATCCCCAGGGGCGCAGCGCGCAGGTGCTGCCTGCCGGCTTTGGTTCCGCGAGCGATCTGGATGAGCCGATCGCGCTGTTGCCGCCGCCGCTGCTGGCTGATGCGGCAGCCCCGCAAACCGGAGCGGATCTGCGCTTTTCCTGGCAGGCCTTGCCGGGCGCGCGGGCCTATCACCTGCAACTGGCGGCCGATGCCCAGTTCCTCAAAGTGCTGGATGAAACCGTCGTGGCCGGATCTTCGGCGCAATTGGCGGGTCTGCCCGATGGACGCTATTTCGTCCGCGCTACCGCGATCGATGGCCATGGGCTGGAAGGCAAGCCGGCGCTCGCCGAATTCGAGCGGCGGCTGGAAAACAGCCTGCGCCTGTCGGTGGAAGAAAGCTGGAATGGCCCGGTGCGCCAGTATGTGTTCCACTGGGACCCGGCGCATGAAAGCCGCGCCACCTTCCGCTTCCAGTTGGCCAAGCCAGGCCGCGAAGACCGTCCGACGATCGACCGAGCCGGTCTTTCCAGCCATGCCCTGGTTGGTCTGGCCCTGGCACCGGGCGGCTATCGCTGGCGCGTGTTGATGGACGAGGTGATCGACGGCCACACCGTTTCGCGCTGGACCGATTATCAGGACGTGCGGATCGAGGCATCCTGGTGAGCCTGGGCCATCAGCTGAAACTGCGCACGCAGTGGTGGCTGATCCTGCTGGTGGCAAGCGTGCTGGTCATCGTGCTGACCGCCGACCGCACGATGCTGCGGCTCGACAACGCATTCTACGATCGCCTGCTGCAACTGGGCGCGCCGGCGCCGGGGCAGTCGGTGCTGATGGTTGAAATCGACGATGACAGCATTGCGCGGCTGGGGCGCTGGCCCTGGAACCGGGGCATCCATGCCGCGCTGATCGACCGGATCAAGGCAGGGCAGCCGCGCGCGATTGCCTATGACGTGCTGTTTACCGAACCGGGCGATCCGGCCGTCGATGCACTGCTGGCCGGCTCGATCGCCGCAGCCCGGCCGATCTTCCTGCCGATGGTGCCGCCCGCGCCCGGTCTTTCCGGTGTGGCCGCGACGCCTGTGCTGCCGATCGCGCCCGTGCGTCAGGCCGCAAGCGGCATCGGCTATGCCACGATCGATCCTGACGCCGATGGTGTGGTGCGGTCCGCTACGGTTGCTGCCGGGCCTGTGCAGCACCTCATGGCCCTGGCCGCCTTGGCTGCCACCAGCCCGGCAACGCCCGCTGATCATCCTGCGATGTCGGTGGGCGCGCGCCTGATCCCGTTCGGTGCTGGCGGCGGACACTGGCCGGGTGTTTCGGCTGCGGCCGTGCTGGCCGGGCAAGTACCGCCCGAACTGCTGCGGGATCGGGTGGTTCTGGTCGGCGCCACTGCCACGGGGCTCGGCAGCCGCTATCCCACACCCACCGGCAGTGTCATGTCTGGCCTGGAGATCGAAGCCAATCTGGTGAATGGCCTGATCAGCCGCACGATGATCCGCCCGGCCGGCATGCCTGCGCGGCTTGGCCTGGGGCTGATGCCACTTCTGGTGCTGATGATCGGTTTGGGCCCATGGCGACGGATGCCGGCCATGGTGGTCTTTGCTCTTTGCGCTGGCGTGGTGGTCGCGATCGCGGCGCTGTGCCTCTTGGTGTGGCGCTTGTGGTTGCCGCCCGGGGCGGCACTCGCCGGGCTTGCCGTCGCCTATCCCCTGTGGGGCTGGCGACAGCTTGCCGTGATCGAGCAGTTCATGCGCGTGCAGTTGTTGCGGCTTGAGCAAGAGCCATCGATACTGCCCCGCGTGGCCTTGGTGGGGTCGGTCAAGCACGGTGTCGCCGGCACGATCGCGCTGTTGCATGCGGCCATCGCCCGCAACCGCGAGATGCAGCACTTCGTGGCCGATCGCCTGGACCAGTTGCCCGACGCCACCCTGGTGGCCGATCTGCCCGGCCGCATCGTGATGGCCAACGCCGCCGCCCATCGCCTGTTCACCACCTTTGGGCATACCATTATTCCCGGCGCTACCCAGGCCCAGGCCCTGCTATCGGCGGTGCGCCTGGTTGGTAGCGGCAACCCGGTGCCATTCCCGCCGGAAGCGGAAGAGCCTGCGACACACGAAGTACAGCGCGATCAGGCGCATTTCTACCTGGTGGGCATGGCCCCGCAGACGCAGGCCGATGGCCAGCGTGCCGGCTGGATCATCCGGTTTGTCGACATCAGCGAGTCCAAGGCCGCGCAGCGCCAGCGTGACGACGTGGTGCAACTCCTGACACACGACATGCGCTCGCCCCAGGCCTCCATCCTGGCGGTGCTGGAAACCGCGCCGGCCGATCGCATCGCTCCGGTAGAAGCCAGTGCCATCCGCCACTATGCCGAGCGCACACTGCGCCTGGCCGATGGTTTCGTGCAACTCGCCCGCGCGGAATACCTTGAGTATACGCTGGAAGAGGTCGAGTTGGGTGACATGCTGATCGACGCGATCGATGATCTCTGGCCGCAATCGCGCGCCAAGGCGATCGAGATCGTTACCCATGGCGAGGAGCAGATGCTGGTGATGGGGGAGCGATCCCTGCTGACGCGCGCGCTGGGCAACGTTATCGGCAATGCCATCAAATACAGTCCCGATGGCACCACCATCACCTGCACGCTGACGCGCCAGGTCCGTGCCGATGGCAGCGCCTGGGGTCTGTGCACGATCGCCGATCAGGGCTGCGGCATGGACGAAGACCTGCGCGCGCGCATGTTCGAACGATTTGCCCGTGGCCCGGTGGGGCTGGGGCCCAAGACCAGCGGCGCGGGTCTTGGCCTCAGCTTCGTACACACCGTGATGGTGCGCCACCACGGTGTGATTTCGTGCGAGACCGAGCCGGGCAAGGGCACCACGTTCACGCTGGCGCTGCCGATCAAGGATTGATCGCCTGGACCTTGGCCCATGCCTGGTGTTAGCGTTGGTCGCCTTAGGGCCAGTTCCCACAAAGGGGAGGCGTGCATGCGGTTGACGATCATGCTGGCGATGGCGATTGCGGCTGCAAGCACGTCAGCCTGCGCTAAAGACTTGCCCGTGCCCTTCGTGGGGTGCCGGTCAGACGGGCAAACCGGCCCGCTGGCGGCACCAAGGAATGATGACCATGCCCCTAAAGTGCCGGCGCAACTGGCACCACGGCTGGCCTGGTATGCCAGCAATACCACCGGCGGCGTTCTGGCGCCGCGCGGCTGGCGCTGCTTTGAACTCTATGGCTCCAACGGTTCCGTGCTGATGCTTTCGCCCTCGGGGCTGGGCGCCGATCCATTTTCGGCCAAACTGATCGGGCCCGCCATCCAGGTCAGCATCTCGCTGGGCGATACCTCTGGCCGGTTCGAGGCAGCGCGCATCGCGGCCCGCGTGTTTCCCGAGCGCAAGGCTTTCGTGGAATCCGTCATGGCTGAGGGCATCGCGCCGCGCAGTCAGTTCCCTTTCGGCCCCTATCCGTATGATAGCATCCAGCGGTTTAACCGGGATTATGTGACGTTCGAAACCCCCGCCCATCGCGAAGGCCTTGGCACCATGACACGTCTACGTCCATCGGCCGATCCCATTCGCGGGCTGGTGTGGATGGACACTGACAACAACGCCACCGTGCTGGCGGTCAGGCTTGCTCCGGCACAGCGCAATCTATCGGATTATATCATCCGCGCCATGACTCCGCGATAGACACCCGTCGTCAATGTCGACTTGCCCGCAAACTACCCTTAGCAGATTTCGTAAGTCGGGTTGGGTCGCGGTGGCGCGGCACAGGTGTAGGCTTGGCCCGCTGCCTCGGGCGTCACAACCGCCATTGGGCAATTCAGCGCCTTGATCCCCAGGGCTCGCCACAGCCAGTGCTTAGCGCGTTGTGTCAACCGTGGACAACAAGCCAGGCTGCCACGAACATAGCACCCCACAGCGCCGTATTAAGCGAAACGATATAAGCCAGCTTGCGGCCATTGGGTGCCTTTGCGCGAGACGCCAGGGCGTCATCCGCGCTGGCGTGTGCCCAACCTGTGCTGTGCCAATCCGTGCTGTGCATGCTTGTAGACACTACCGATACCCCGATCCATCCCCTCCGATTGCCATCGCACATCGACCAAGCTCGCGCTTGTAAAGGAATGTCAATTTCGGATGATTTGGCCGCGAACATCATCCGATCAGGAGCAGTTTGGATGAGCGCTGCGCCAGCGTGGCCGTTCAGGCCGGTGTTTCCACCAATTCGGCAATCTCGAACCTGTGGCTTTTCCAGCCGCGCATGCGTGCTGCCTCGCGCGCCGGGGACTCCTTGCGGCGCGCCTCTGCCAAGGATCGGGTGTGCCCCCAGAATACCTCGGTCTTGCCGTTTTCCAGCTCCGCCACGATCCGCCAGTAATGGGTAAAGCTGTCGGTGGTCGGGCCGATCGTCTTGACGTAGCCATCGGGCATCGTGGCAGTGAGATAGCGGCGTTTCTTCTTCATCGCGGCGGCCTTGTGCCCAAAGCTACGCGCCATCGCAACCGCGCTGCGCCGGCAAGATCGGCGGGCCCTTGGAACCAGGGCAGGTACGCGGCGTAGTGCTGGCAAGGCAAGCCGCCTGTCACTCCCCGCCAAGCCCGGAGCCAACGATGCGCCCGTTTGCCTGCCCTCAATGCCTGCGCCTGAATCACTTCGAAGTGCGGGTCTGCCCTGCCTGCACCGCAACGCTGGGTTATGACCCTGCCATCGACCGCTTTCGCTATCTGGCGGAAGAGGGCACCACGTGGAAGGATCGCACCGAGACTTCGGCCGATCTGGTGGTCTGCGCCAACAACAACGATTTCGGCATCTGCAACTGGCTGACCACGCGCGATGCGCCGGGCGGCATGTGCCGTGCCTGCCGGCACAACCGCACCATTCCCGATCTGGCCGATCCCGCCGTGCCGCCGCTGTGGGCCAAGGTGGAAGAGGCCAAGCGCCGCCTGTTCCACACGCTGATCCGCCTTGGCCTGCCGCTGGAGACCAAGGCAGAGGAAACGCCGGAACGGCAGGGCCTGGCTTTCGATTTCCTCTATGGCGAGCCTGGCGCTGCGGGCAGTGCCCCAAAGATCATCACCGGCCACGACGAGGGCCTGATCACGTTGAACGTGGCCGAGGCCGACGATGCCCATCGCGAGCAGGTCCGCCTCGACATGGGAGAGCCTTATCGCACCTTGCTCGGCCATTTCCGGCACGAGGTGGGGCACCATTTCTGGTCACGTCTGGTCGCGACCGATCCTGCGACACTGGAGGCCTGCCGCGCCCTGTTCGGAGACGAACGCGCCGATTACGCTGCCGCGCTCGCCGCGCACTACGGTGGTGGCGCGCAGCCGTGGACCGAGGACTTCGTCAGCGCCTATGCCACCAGCCACCCGTGGGAGGATTTTGCCGAAACCTTTGCCCACTACCTGCACATTGTCGATGTGCTGGCCACCGCGCGCGGTTTTGATCTGTCGCTAACGGCGTTTGGCGGGCTTGATGGTGATGGCCAGGTGGCCGTGGAGTTCGATCCCTATCGCGCCGATGCCGCGGCCCTGGCCGCGGAAATGGCGCCGGTGTCCTTTGCGATGAACGCGGTGAACCGGGCGATGGGCCAGGCCGACCTCTATCCCTTCCACTTGTCTGACGCGATCATCGCCAAGCTGTCTTTCATCCAGCAAACCGTGGCAGCCGCGCGGGTCAGCTAAAGCCTTTCGCTGCCAGGATGGGCGAGAGCACCTGCTCCATCACGGCATAGCCGGCGTCGGTCGGATGCACGCCGTCATAGGCGAGGCCCGGCCGCATGCCGCCCGCGCCATCCTGCATCGCGCCGTGGTAATCGACAAAGGTGTGCCCGTGCGTGGCGGCATAGCTGGCCAGCCACTGGTTGATTGCTGTAATCGGGGTCACCGTATCCAGGCCCGGGCGCCAGTAATACCGTGCAGCCGGTGGCACCGAGGCCAGCAGCACGGCAATGCCGCTGGCCTGGGCAAGGGTGGCCATGGCCGCGAGGTTGTCCTGCGTCTGCTGCAGGGTCATTGGGCCGGTGTTGCCGGCAATGTCGTTCGTACCGGCCATGATGTGCACCGCGCGGGGCTTGAGCGCGATCACGTCGGCCATCATGCGCAGCACCATCTGTGGCGTGGTCTGGCCGCTGATCCCCCGGCAGACGCGGCCCTCTGCCGCAAAGAAGGCGGGGTGCTTGTCAGGCCAGCCCTGCGTGATGCTGTCGCCCATGAAGACCAGCTTTACCGGCGTGGCGGCGGCGGTGATGCGTGCATTGTCTTCAGCATAGCGGGCCAGCCAAGGAAAGTCGGTCAGTCGGCGGCGCTCGTCCTCGGTCAGCGTGACGGGTGCAGGGGTGGGCGCTGGCGGGGCGCCAGGCATCAGCACGGGCTGGGCCGCGCGGGCGGCGGTACTGGCGCCGGCGACACCCAATGGCGCAGAGGCGATCAGGCCCAGAAAGCGGCGACGATTGGCGGGAATGGTCACAGATAGCGGCTCCAACGGCAGGGGGTATCCGCCAGCGCCTGGCCGGTGCTGGTTTCTTGCGCGGTGATCACGAGGTGGCTGCGCTTTGGCGCATAGGCTGGCCATCCCGCGAGTGGCGCGCCGTGTTGCGCCAGCGCGATCCAGTGGGCTTGCAGCGTGCTGCCATCGGCCAGCGGCGTGGCATTGTGGATATAGCCGATGTCCGCGCCGTGGAAGCTGCGCGCGCCACCTGGCCCGATATCGAATTCGTACCGCCACACCGGCCAGCCATGCGCTGCCAGGAGATCGGCCATGCGCCCGGTGGGGCAGCGGAACAGAATGTCGGTAGCGATCTGCAAATCGCGGCTGCCCAGGCGTGGGTCTTCGGGCGGATCGGGTTGATCCAGCCGATAGAACGCGCGCGCCTGCGCTTCATTGGGGCCAAAGGCCATGGCCACGTTGGCATCGCGATGCGGGCGGCCACCGGGCAGGCCAAATTCCGCGCGATTGGAACCCAGGATCACCGGGCGCGGTGGGGCGCTGGCCAGCAGCGCTTCGGGTGCGGCAGGAAGCACGGCGCCATCCACCGTGGCGCGCAGCCACATGAAATCGTCGCTTTCCAGCGCGCTGTCGTGCAGCGCCTTGTCTGCATCGAGCAGGGCATGCGGCGATGCCGCGCGCAGCGGCGCGGCGCTGCCATCAGTGCCCAGTTGGGCGTCGAGCTGGTCACCCAGGCGCAGCGCCTCGGCCAACGGGCGCGGCGGCAGGCCAAAGCCAGGGGTGCCGCTTTGCAAGGCGGCGGCCTGGAACAGGCCGGGCGTTTGCGGGCTGGCAAGGAGATAGCCCACGTCTTCGGCGCCGGCGCTTTCGCCAAAGATCATGATCCGAGTGGGATCGCCGCC
>NZ_KE148353.1:25228-25507 GCF_000410615.1 Novosphingobium sp. B-7
CGTGGCGCGCCAGGTCGCTCAACACCGTGCCACCGGCCGATCCCGCGCGGTTGCTGCCGCCATGGATCCACACCATGACGGGGCGCTTGCCCGCCAGCGCCGGGCTGGCGATATCGAGCGTGAGGCAATCCTCGTTGCCGCGCACATAGTCGGCGTGGTCCCAGCCGTAATCGTTTTGCAGGCATGTTGCGCCTGGCGCGGTGGCGTCGCGCGGGGTCTGCCACGCCGGCGCCGGCTGCGGCGGTTGCCAGCGCAGCGGGCCTAGTGGCGGTGCGGCAT
>NZ_APCQ01000146.1:0-5166 GCF_000410615.1 Novosphingobium sp. B-7
CTGCCGCTGCTGGTGCGCGCCGATGGGCGGATCGAGGGCGCCTCGCGCCTGGCCGGCTGGATGGGCCTTGATGCCATGCCGGGCTATCTGACCGAGCTCGATAGCGGCGAAGGGCGCGGGCTCGACGCCGAAAGCCTGGCGGCGCTGGCCGATGCGGTGCGCCACACGCAAAAAACCGGTGCGCCACTCGCGCTTTCGCTGGTGCCACGCGGCGGGGTAACGGCCCTGGCGGTGCGCGGCAGCCTGGCCGATCCGCAGATCGCGCCGGGCGATGCGGCCTTGCTGTGGTTTTTCGACGCGACCGACAGCGTGGCAGAAATCCGGGCCCTGCGTGCCGAGGCAGAGCAGGCCCATGCCGACTTTTCCGGGCTGGCCGGCCTGATCGAAGCCGCGCCCCTGCCGATGTGGTTTCGCGATGCGGCAATGCGCCTGCGTCTGGTCAACACCGCCTATGTGCGCGCGGTGGGCGCGGCGAGCGCGGCATCGGTGGTGGAGAACGGCATCGAACTGGTCGAGCCGGTCGACGGCCTGAGCGCGGCGCACATTGCTGCCGATGTCTTTGCCCAGCGCCGCCCGGCCGAGCGGGTGGTTTCTGCAACCATCAACGGCCAGCGCCGCACCATGCGCGTCAGCGACCTGCCGATCGCTGGCGAAGGCGTGGCCGGCTATGCCGTCGATATCGAGCAGATGGAGGAATTGACCCGCCAGTTTCGCCGCTTCCGCGATGCCCAGCGGCAGATGCTCGATACGCTGTCGGCCGCGATTGCGCAGTTCGACGCTGGCCGCAACCTGGTCTTTGCCAACCAGCCGTTCCTGCGCATCTTTGGCATCAGCCCGAGTTGGGTCAACGATACGCCGCCCTTCGATCGCGTGCTCGATCGTCTGCGCGATGGCGGCAAGCTGCCCGAAGTGCGCGATTTTCCGCAATGGCGGCGCGAGCGCCAGGCCTGGTTCCTGGCGCGCGAGCCGCGCGAGGAGCCCTGGCACTTGCACGATGGCACGCATCTGCGCGTGGTGGGCCAGCCGATGCCCGATGGCGGCCTGCTGCTGATCTTTGAAGACCAGACCGAGCAGCTGCAGCTTTCCGCCACGCGCGACACATTGCTGCGCACCCGCACCGCCACCTTCGACAACCTGTTTGAATCGCTGGCCGTGTTCGGGCCCGACAGCCGCCTGCAGCTGTGGAACCGGCGCTTTACCCAGGATTGGCGACTGGACGAGGAATTCCTCGGCAGCCATCCGCGCGCCGATCTCTTGCTCACGCGGTTGGCCGGCCTGCTCAAGCGTCCGGCGCAAGTGGGTATGATCGGCCAGGTGATCCAGGCCGCCACGCTGGAACGTAAGCAGACCAGCGGCCGGCTGTCTCTGGCCGATGGGCGCCATCTGGAATTTGCCGGCGTGCCGCTGCCCGATGGCAATGGCCTGCTGACGGTGCTCGACATCACGGATTCGCAAAAGGCTGAGGCCGCGCTGCGCGAACGCAATGCCGCGTTGACCGAGGCGGACGCGGTCAAGACGCGCTTCATCGCCAACATGAGCTATGAATTCCGCAACCCCCTGAACTCTATCGGCGGCTTTGCTGAAATGCTGCAAAGCGGGCTGGCCGGGGAATTGACGCCGCAGGCGCGCGATTATGTCGCGGCGATCCTCTCGTCGGTAGAGCGGCTGGGCGAGCAGATCGAGAACGTGCTCGACCTGTCGCAGAGCGAGGCAGGCATGCTGCCGCTGGCGCGCGATGCGGTGGATGTGTTCCCCTTGTTGGCCGACGTGGTGCGCGAGCGCGCCGAGCGGATCAACGCGGCCGGCCTGGCGCTCGATCTGCGCGGCAGCCAGGCGGTGGGCAAAGTGAACGGTGACGCGCGCCGCTTGCGCCGCGTGTTTGGCCAGTTGATCGACAATGCCATTGCCGCCACGCCCACCGGCGGGCGCATCCTGGTGGAATGCACGCGCGGCGCGCGCGATCTGCGCGTGGTGATTTCCGACAACGGCCGCGGCATGGATGCAGCGGCACTCGCCCGCGCGATGGAAGGCCTCAAGCTCGCCGCCGACGGCCGCACGGCCGAGCGGCGCCAGGGGCTGGGCCTGCCACTGGTACGCCAGTTGATCGATGCGCATGGCGGCCGCTTCGAACTGGTTTCCGAACCGGGCGAGGGCACCAGTGCCATCGTGACGCTGCCGTGATGGCAAGCGCCGTGAAGGGCCCCGGATCAAGTCCGGGGCAACGGGAATATGATAGACATACTTCCCTGGTTACCGTCACCCCGGACTTGATCCGGGGTCCCGCTTCTCTCTAGCGCGACGCCCCATGACCACGATCCCGCTTCCCGATATCGCCGCCACCCAGGCCCTTGCCACCCGTATCGCGGCAAAGCTGCGGCCCGGAGACGTGCTGGCGCTCGAAGGCACGCTGGGCGTGGGCAAGACCACGCTGGCGCGTGAATTGCTGCGCGCGCTGGGTTATGTCGGCGATGTGCCGTCGCCCAGCTTTACTATCATCGAAACCTATGATCCGCCGCAGGTGCACCTGCCAGTGGTCCATGCCGATTTCTATCGCCTGGAAGACCCGGCAGAGGCCGAGGAGATCGGGCTTGACGACTATCGCCAGGGCGCCGTGCTGATTGCTGAATGGCCCGATCACGCCGGCGGTTTCGGGCATGAGCCCGATTGCCTCACGCTGCGTCTGGAAATCGCGGAAAACGGGCGGCAGGCCATTGTCTTGGCCGGCAAGGGATGGTTAGAGCGGCTGCCATGACCAGCACTCTTCCTGCCGGAATCGATGCTTTCCTCGCCCGTGCGGGCTGGACGGGCGCAAGAATCGAACCCTTGCCGGGCGACGCCTCTTTCCGCCGCTATTTCCGCGTGCGGCGGGGCGAGCAGAGCGCGATGCTGATGCATGCGCCGCCACCGCAGGAAGACCCGCAGCCATTCCTGCGCGCCGCGCGCTGGCTTGATGGCAATGGCCTGCGCGCGCCGGAAATCCTGGCCGAAGAAGCCGCCCAAGGCTGGGTCTTGCTCGAAGACTTTGGCGACACGCGCATGCGCGAATATGTCGATGCCTGGCCGCAGGACGAAGACACCGTCTATCGCGCCGCGATCGATACGCTGGTGCAACTGGCGCAGCTGCCGGCCGGGCCGTTCACCGCCTATGGCATGGCCGAATACATGCGCGAGGTGCGGCTGTTCATCGAATGGTTCTGCCCAGCGCGGGCGATCTATGTCGATGTGGCAGGGTTCCAGGCGGCGTGGGAACAGGTCTTGGCCCCGTTGCTGCCGGCGCAGCGCCCCGGCGTGACCGTGCTGCGCGATTATCACGCCGAGAATATCATGCTGCTGGGCGGGCTGGATCAGCAAGGCCTGCTTGATTTCCAGGACGCGCTGGCCGGCCATCCGGCCTATGACCTGGTATCGCTGTTGCAGGATGCGCGGCGCACCGTTTCGCCCGAGCTTGAGGCGCGCATGCTGGACTATTACCTGGCCAAGGCGCAGCCACAGGGTGATTTCCGGGCGGACTATGCCCGCCTTGGGGCGCAGCGCAATACCAAGATCGTGGGCATTTTCGTGCGGCTGTGGAAGCGTGATGGCAAGCCGCGCTATCTCGATTACATTCCCCGCGTCTGGGCCATGCTGGAACGCGACCTGGCCCATCCCGCGCTGGCCCCGGTGGCGGCGTGGTTTGACGCCAATATCCCGGCAGAGCTGCGCGATCCGGCCGGGCGCCTGGGTGGGAGCTTTGCCGAATGAGCCGCGATCCGCGCAAGCCGCTGGTGTCTGACACGGCGATGGTGCTGGCCGCCGGCATCGGCAAGCGGATGCGGCCGCTGACCGTCACGCGGCCCAAGCCGCTGGTGCGCGTGGCCGGCAAGCCGCTGATCGACCATGCGCTCGACAAGCTGGCCGAAGCCGGCGTGACCCGCGCCGTGGTCAATGTGCACTACCTGGCCGACCAGCTTGAGGCCCATGTCTTGGCGCGTGACGTGCCCAAGGTGATGGTGTCTGACGAGCGCGAAACCTTGCTGGAAACCGGCGGCGGGCTGGTCAAGGCGCTGCCGCTGATCGACCGTGACACGTTCTTCTGTCTCAACAGCGACAACATCTGGCTCGATGGGCCGCGCAATGCCTTTGCTGCGCTCGGCGATTTCTGGGACGAGGAGCGGATGGACGCGCTGCTGCTGCTGGTCAGCCATGCGCAGGCGTTCAACTATACCGGGATGGGCGATTTCCATATCGACCAGATGGGCCTGGTTTCGCGGCGTAAGCCGGGGCGGGTGGCGCCCTATATCTTTACCGGCATCCAGATCGTGTCGCGCCGGCTGTTGCGCGATGCACCGCAAGGCAGCTTTTCCACCGGGCGCCTGTGGGACCGGGCGATTGCCGAAGGGCGCCTTTATGGCCTGCCGCACACCGGGCTGTGGTATGAAGTGGGCGCGCCGGAAATGATCGCCCCCACCCAAGCCGCGCTGACGCAATACTGATGGCAGGCGCCGCCCGGCCCAGCGTCTATACCATTGCCGCGCACCGGGGATTTGCCGATGCGCTGGTCGCCGGGCTGATCCCGCGCTACCGCGAAGACACGTTTGGCCTGGCGCGGCTGACGCTGCTGTTGCCCAGCCAGCGCGCCGTGCGCAACCTGACCGAGGCGTTTATCCGTGCCTCGGGTGGCGGGCTTCTGCTGCCGCGCATGGTGGTGGTGGGCGATCTCGATCTCGACGAGACGCTCGGCGCGCTGCTCGATCCCCTTGGCGGCGGGACCGTGGCACCACCGGCCTGCGATCCGGTGGTGCGCCTGCTGCGCCTGGCCGAGATTCTGCGCGAGGAACTGGCCGCGCTGGGCATCGTGCGGGGCGAGGCAGGCTTGCTGCGCCAGGCGCGCAGCCTCGCCCAGTCGCTCGATCGGCTGGCTGCCGAAGAGGTCAGTCCCGAACAGTTGCTGATGATCGACATGCTGCCCGAACTGGCCGAACACTGGCAGGACAGCCTGCGCCTGTTCGCGCGGGTGCAGGTGCGCTGGCAGTTCGAACTGGATGCGCGCGGGCAAGTGGATGCGCCGGTGCGGCGCAACCTGCTGCTGACCCATGCGGCGCAGGCGTGGCGCGCCGATCCGCCGCTCCATGCGGTGATCGCCGCCGGGGTCACCTCTGCCGCGCCGGCGATCGCCCGCCTGCTGCG
>NZ_APCQ01000143.1:0-19000 GCF_000410615.1 Novosphingobium sp. B-7
CTGAGAACGTCGCTTACCCTTGGGATTGGCAAAGAACCGGTAGGCAGCCTTCGTGCTCGCCCAGTCCTGGCAGGCCAGTGGAATTGTGCCGCCCATACGGTTGCTCAGGCGGCACAGAAGATCGCCGAACCGGCGGCCCAGACGGGCGTCCTTGAAGGCCTTCTCGTCTACCTCGCCTCGGGACCAGTGCCCCGCCGTAGACCCATGTTCGTCGTTCAGCTCCGACATCACGCACCCCGCAACACATCAAGGTGCCCGGGAATGAATCACAACCGTTTCATCAGACTCAAGAATTTTCTGCAACCCAGCGAAAGCGATTCAACGACTTGTGGGTAATCGCAAGCTTCGGCGTATGCTTACGCTCGACGCGGCTATCGTCGAGGAACAGCGACAGCCCGGTCCAACGGGTCAAGGCGTGGCGGATAGCGTCGGCGAGCTTGCTCTTGGCGCTGACCTGGCGGAGCCTTGCCTCGAGATGGAGGTGCAGGCCATCGACAATGACGCGGGCCTGTTCAGCGCGCATGGCGCGGCGATGTTCTGCCCAGGTGCCCCGGACCTGGTCTTCGATGGCATAGAGCAGCGGGTGCCCTGCTGGAACCCGGGCTTCGCAACTCACGTAAGAAAACAGCCCTTCGCTGGGATCATCTTCACCGCGCATCGCTTCGCTCTAGACGTGATCCTATGCGGATGCCGAATCACGCCAGGGCGCTGATTAAAGACCTTTTCCGCTGCCTGCTAGGGCTCAGAAAGAAGGCGCTGGTCATTTATGCCGACTGTGGGATGGGCCGGCGGGCAGGCTGGAACAGCGCGGTCAGCGGCTGCTCCACGAAGCGATAGCACAGCGCCCCCCCAATGAGGCTGATCCCAACCGCTACGATGCCAAAGGCGATGTAGGATAGCGGTGAAGGCGCAATCGGCAACCGCCGCCAGACCTGTGACACCATCGACAGTATTACGAAATGCGATAGATATAGCGAATAGGAGGCATCACCCAGGAAACGTAATCCCTTGTGGTTGATGATACGCCCGCGCAGTTCTAGCACAAGTATCGCCCCGACTGTGAGAAACGCCGGAATACCGCGCGTGATGGCACGCGGTAGGTCCGAGCTTGTTGTAGGCAGCAGAACTGCAAAGGCGATACCACCAGTCAGCACTACCCATGCCAGCGCAATCGAAATCCGCGACAGCACCCCGCCACGCGTTACCAATACTCCAAGGACCGTTCCCAGTACGAATTCGATCATGATCGAAGAGGTATAGAATCCCCCAACACTGTTCCTTGCGGACAAATCCAGTACAACCCCTATCCCGACTAGCAGGCCGATCGTCGCGGCGTTACCCGCCGCACGCCAGCGTTCCGGGGCCAGCAACCAAAGGCCAAATATCAGATAGAAAAACATTTCGTAGTTAAGCGTCCAACCAGGCATCACCACCGGCTCCATCGACCGCATTACTGGGTGCTGGGCAGGCAGGAAGAGAAATGAGGCAAGCACATGCCAACTGTCATAGCGCGAGCTCTGCAAAATATTAGGAGCAATCAGCATCAATATCACCATCAAAAGGGTGAACGCCCAGTAGAGCGGGGCGATGCGCGTAACGCGCCGCTGCCAGAAGTCGATCACGCCAACCGCGCGACCGCTGGTCGTCACCCACATAATGAGGCCGCTGATAACGAAGAACATATCGACACCGCTCGACAGCCCCTTAGGCCAGAAGTTAGCATAGCCCATGCGATGTAACTGCGGTTCGAGATGGAAGATCACGACCATAAGTGCCGCCACCGCGCGCAGGTACTGGATACCAATCAGCGCATGCGGTCCCGCCGACCGCGTCATCGGCTTCGCTATCGTCATGCTCCCGCGTCCGCGGGAATCTGCGCTGCAATAGCGAGGATTGTCGTTTCATCGGGCATACGTTTCAGGCGCGTAAGATTTGCTTCGAGATGACCAGCACCGAACATTGACATTAGCACTGTCCCGCCATCGTTGGCGGCAAGGGCATAATCGGCGAGGTACGCTAGCGCCTGTCCGCGTAAACTACCAGTATAGCCCGCATCGGCCAGCGCCCCAGCCAGCACTGCATCATTGCGAATTCGTGCTGTGAGCCGTTCGACCATGCCGGATGCACCAAATACAGTGTGCGTAACGATGCGGATATCACGATCGGGGGGCAGTGCGGCCGCGACACGACCGCGCAGCGGCTGGAACGGATTGTTGGCCAGCTGGACAACGCCGTATAGTGGCGATCCTGCGATACCCGCCAACGCCGCTTCTGTGGACGAGGCGATCGAGATTGTCCGTGCCTTGCCCGATGCCAGCACGATTTCGATCGCGCGCAAGATATCGTCGCGCGTTACTTCGTCTGGGGTCGCCTCGTGGAGCGCCAGCACATCGACATAATCTGTCCGAAGTCGCTTTAGGCTGGCGTCGAGGCTGGGCAGAATCCGTGTCGCATCCAGCGGCGGCTTGGAGGCGGCGGGCCGATGCCGCCGCACCGTCTGACGCAAACCGGGGACAGCAGACAATGCAGCGCGCACGACCGGACGCAACAGCCGCTTTGGAACTGAGGGAGCGGGGGGCAGAATTCCGACCTTGGTGCAAAGGATGATAGCATCGCGCCGGTCAGCAGAGAATTGACCGAGCAGCGTCTCCGCCTCTCCATCACCGTAGGAGGGTGCGACATCGTACCAGCGGATACCCGCCTCATAGGCCTTCGCCAACGCCGCCAGCCCGTCGCGTCGCGACACGCGCGATCCTAGCGATGCGCAGCCGAAGCCGATTTCCGTCGTCATGAGTCAACCTTCGCACTTTTTATGTCCGACCAAATCGCGCCCAAAAAAGCCCAACTACGGACGATATAGCGTGGCCCCAGACGGCGGGGTTCGGTGAACAGGCGCCACGACCATTCCATCCCGCAGCGACGGAAGATTTTAGGCGCGCGCCGCTGGGTGCCAGTGAAGAAGCCAATTGCTGCGCCTACCGCCAAGGCGTAGACATCACCCAGTGCGTCGCGGTGACGATCGATCCATATCTCTGAACGCGGACAACCGACGCCGAAGAACAGATGCGTCGTTCCGTTTGCGCGAATCTGTGCAGACAGGTCTTTGCCATAGCCCACGTCATTCTCAAAACCGAATGGTGGAACGTTGAACCCGATTTGGTCAGCGCGGAAGCCGGCATTTTGCAACCATGCTTGCATGCGCTCGACGATTTCATTCGTCGCGACGACGAAGAACAGGCGGTGCCGAGATGGCGCGAGAAACGACAAAACCTCAGGAAATAAGTCAGCGCCCGTAACGCGGTCCGGCGCCCGTTCCTGACGCAGTCGGGCATATAGCCACACTGGCGTCCCATCGATCGTGCGCCGCCAGCTGTTGCGATATGCTTCGCGCAAGGCAGCGTTCTCTCGCAGCAATACGATGTGATCGACGTTGGCTGTGACGATAGACCGGGTCTTCTGCCCTGGGACTGGACCTTTACCAATCGTCTCGGCGAGCGCCTTCAGGGAGACGTTATCAAACCGTATCCCAAAGATCGGCTTCGTAGCACCGCCGGGAAAGAACGGCATGGCATCTGACATCACGCAGCCATCTCATGCAGGCGGCGATGATCATTCCAGATTTTGCCAAGTAGCGATTGCGGGCTGAACGGTTCGACCGCTTTTCGAATAGCTATAGGATCAAGTTGACCCTCGTGTGCGAGCGTCCATGTCTCGAGCATTCGGCGCGCCTGCTCTGCGACCTGATCTTCTCCGCGCGGCACGATGAAGCCAGTCACGCCGTCCACCAAGACTGATTCCAACTGGGGTAGATGCAGACAGACAGCGGGGCGCCCCGAAGTCAATAGTTCCATGACGAACCGTGGCATGCCTTCGAAGTCGGAGGTCAATAGCCCCATCTGGCACTGCTGCATCAGAGCTGCGATCTCAGGACTCTTCATAACACCATGGCGCACGGTGATGTCGCGGATTGCGGAGAATTCAGGGAATTGCTCAGTATCGCCATCGCCAACATAATGGAAACGAACCCGCCCGGTCAGCCGCTGCAGCTCAGCGATGACCGAGAACATCAAGTCAGGCCGCTTGAATAGGTCCATCCGCCCGGCATAGATCACGTCAATCCGGTCACCGTCAAACACGAATGGCGTAGGCTGAAAGATCGAGGTGTTAGCCCAAGTCGTTAACGTATCAAACTTCCCTCGAAACATCGGATAGCGACGCTTAAACATCGTTGTCATGTCACTGTTGACCGAATAAAATTTCTTGACGATTGCCGCCGACACAAGTTCGCTGGCATGCCGCAACCAGCCATATCGAGCTAGCACTCCACTCTGCTGCTTATCCTTACCACCCCACACGTGGATCATTTGAATGACGGGTACGCCCATCGAGAAGAAGATTGGTGCATATTCGGGACGCCGCACCTCGACCGAATAGTCTCCGGCGCGAAGCACGCGGCGCAGTGTCCTCCATTTGTCAATCAGCTGACGCGCAAAGCGGAAGGTTTCCGACTGCGTCACCGTCCCGGTGTATTTGTTGACCGCATCATCGAGCCGGTAAAGGGCCAGGAACTTGAAACGCCGCCCGCGAAACTCTGCGTCCGCAACTTTGCCAATAGGCATGTCGCCGATTTCATCGGCCCCTATGAACAACAAGTCCATGTCTTCGGGATGATAAAAGATATAGTCGCGGATATAGGTTTCAATGCCACCGATCTTCGCTCCACGTGGATCGGCACTGTTGACCAGAGCGACCTTATAACATTTAGCCGATTTCATGGTGTCCTTCCGGATCATTTGCCTGGTGTGAGGCCCTACCAACCGTGACGGCGGCAGGGGCTGCGAGTCGCACAGCGAGACGGTCGGCGAGGCGCAACGCCATTGCGACCGTGGAAACGGTTGGATTAGCCTGCCCCGAGGTGGGTAATACCGCCGTGCTGGCAAGATAGAGGTTAGGCGCATCGAAACAGCTGAGCTGGCTGTCAACTACTCCGTCACGCCGATGCGCTCCCATGCGCGCCAGCCCGATCTGGTGAGTGCCATGCGCCGCAAGAGCGAGCACGGCGGCATGCCGCTCCTCGCGCGGCACCCGATATTCGATACGACCAATGCCGGTGCGAGCCAGCCAACCTTCCATCAGATCATGGGTACGCACCACAGAATCCGCATCAGCGTCAGAAAATCGCAAGTCGACGGTCAACTGCGGCAATCCTAACCGGTCCCTCTTGCCCGATAGCCAGACGCGGCTGTCGCGATTCGGCGCCTGTTCGGCATGATAAGACCACCCGTAGCGCCGCGCTTTGTTGCGGACGAAGAAGCCAGGGATGCGCGTCCCGCCCCCATAGCGGCGACGCAGGAATTCTACGGCAAAGGCAAGCGATGCCGGAAATCCCGTCGCCAAATTGCGTAGATGCGGTAGCAAGCTGCCCGGATGGGCGGGAACGTGGCGGGCGCGAATTGCCTCGGCCACAAGGCGGTTGCCCAGCGGGCGAAAAAGTAGAGCCATGTAGACCATCGAGAGGATCGCGCTGCCATGCCGCGCATCGGCGACGGGAGGCACGATCGGATAATAGCTGGCGTTGAGCAGCCGGTGTTCAAGCTGCGTCTCGAGTGACGCCGTCACCCTGCGTCGGGTATAGGAGCCATGGGCATCGATCCGGAAATCGAATGCGTCGACCGACGTTTCATCATCAAACACGATATCAGCGATCTCGCCGATGACGTGCCCCATGTAATAGCGTCCGAGCGGACCATCGGGGCCGCCGAAGCGCGCTTCCGACGTGCCTCGCGCAGCGAGCAATAGCCGCGTCGTTTCCAACCCGCCGGCTGCAACGACGAGATGGTCGACGCGCAGTCGCGCCCGCGCGCCGTTCAGCGTATGGGCGACGTCGATCGCTGTGACGCAGCCGTTTTCCGCAAAATCGATGCCGACAACCGTCGCGTGAGTACGAATATCGAGTAAGGGGTCGCGCGCGATCGCCTCTGCGTGGATGACTTGCGCCTGCTGGATATTTACTCCCCGCTCGATGCCGTCGGCGTCGAACTGCCGGTCTACTGCAGCGCTGGCCAGCTGCTCGCCAGTATAAACTGCCCCACCGCTGTGTGTCGTTGCAGCGGCAGCGGGGAACCAACGCATCAGTTCAGCGTAGGAAATCGGCCAGCGCGCATCGACCCAGGGACGATCAATGAAGTCAACCGGATCATAGGGCATCGAGCGCCCGCCCCAAAGGTTTGACGCACCGCCCAGGCGCCGGGCGCTTGCAACCATCAAGTCGTCGTGTCGCACTGGATTTACCAGCGTTCCTGCCGACAGTTCCTGAACCCTGGGATCAGCATTGACGCCGCCCGATTCCAATAACAGCACCGAGATCCCGCGCCTGCTGAGATCGGTCGCCAGGGCGAGCCCGGCAGGACCCGACCCGACGACGCAAATCGTCCGGTGCACGCCATCCAGTCCATGCAAGCCATCGCTCAGCAAATCACGCGCTCCCGCTGAGCCTCAGCCAATGACCATCGCGGCGGGCATGAATGCTCGCGCAAAGTGGCAACTGCTGTTGGGCTCTACGCAGGTCTTTTTGCGTATGCGAACAAACGATGCAAGGCTTAACATCCCAATGGACGGCTATAATTCGCAACTGGGGGCTTATCTGTCCAACGGCCCACGTGAGACTGGACCGCCCAGCGTGGAAGTTACGCCAGACACGTCTGTAGGCCAACTGGGCACAACAATGCAAACAAATCAATTACATAAACCCCTAACGCTGTCAGCACAAGACAACGGAAAGGCACAAAGGGTCAGAGCAATTATGCGCTCGAATGCCTAACAGGGCTCGAAGTTGCTGCAAATTCCCGCCGCGCCACTGGGCGTAGAGCGGACAATTGTCGCGCGCCAGGGCGTGGGATAGGATCTATCGATAGTGTCATCGGCTGGCTGTACGCCTTAAGCCCGCAGCGCGGGGTCGCGGCGGTCGGATAGGTTGAGTTTAAGACTCGATCCTACAGGACACTAGACCGATTGTATATTGCACCTCTGCAACTGATCAGTTAGCGGTGCGACCACCCCACATTGCAAGGACCGCATAATGCCGCGGTTGCGCGGCGTAGCGTTGGGTCAGTGGATCTCGATGTTTCTGGCACCGGCGATGGTCCGGTGCAGCATTTCGACGAGTTCGGGAATGATGCGCCACGATTGCGCCAGCAGGTCGGCGGCTTGCGGGCTTATGGCGGCCTGACGCTCGTGCTCGGGGATCATGTTGGTGCAGTGGCCGAGAATGGCGGTCATGGCAGGGCCGATGGCGGGATCGCTCATGACCGGCTTCCAGTCGTCGATGCTGAGTTGCATGCCGTGGTAGAAGCCGTTGGCGAAGTCCTCGAGCAACACCTCTCCGTCGTCGGTTCTCATGTAGATGGGCGCGTAGCGCTTGGGGCCACCGGAGAGAGTGGCACCGATCTGGCTGTAGCGCTGGAAGATGGTCGTTCGGATCGCGGCTTCGGTGCTGCCGCCGGGGGCCCAGATGACCTCGCCGCCGACGATGGGGCCGAGCCAGTCCTCGGGCGGCAGGAACCGGGGCGAGACCACGAGTGCGGTCAGATAGCCATCGATCATCGAGACGCCGGGCGCGGGCGGCGTACGACGGGCCTGCCAGTCCTCCAGTTGCGCGAGCGTGAACGCAGCAGGTACCTTGCCCGGCCGCGCGGCGCGTCTGGCGCGACGGTTGTTCATGCCGCCTGCCGCGGTGCAGTGCGAACGGCAGGTTGCCAGTTCCACGCAAGTAACTGGTCGAGATCGTTGTTGCGGACCGCGCCCGAGACCATTCGCGTCAGCACGTCATCGAGCCAGACGAGGGGATCGAGCCCGTTCAGCTTGGCGGTCTGGAGCAATGAGGCGAGCACGGCCCAACTGTGGGCGCCGGCCTCGTTGCCGGCAAACAGGCTGTTCCGGCGGCCAATGCCGATCGGGCGCATCTGCCGCTCGATCATGTTGTTGTCGATCTCGATGCGGCCATCCTCAAGGAACAGGGGCAGCCCGCGCCAGTGGCCATGGGCATAGCGGATATGCTCGGCCAACTGCGATGCTTGCGCGACCCGCGGCAAGGTGTCATCGAACAGCGCCTTGAGTTCGTCGATGATCGGGCGTGACCGGGCCTGGCGAACCGCCTTCCGGTGGTCGGCGTCGGTACCGCGGATCTCTGCCTCGATGCGGTAGATCCGGCTCAGCAGCGCGATAATCTGCGCCGTGATCGGCGAGCGCGTGCTCTTGTGCAGATCGACGAAGCGTCGGCGCAGATGTGCCATGCAGAAGGCAAGTCGGATCTGTCCGGCAGGCCGGTTCGGATCCTCCAGCGCCTTGTAGGCGCGATAGCCATCGACCTGCAGAACGCCTTGATAGCGGGCCAGTTGCGCGGCGATCTCGGCGTGGCTGCGTGCCTGCGCGTGCACGTAGCACACCGCCGGTGGCGCCGGGCCGTTCCATGGGCGGTCATCGGTGCCGTGCGCCCAGAACTGATCGATGCGCAGCTTGCCGGCACCGCGGCCGATCACCGGCATCCGCGTCTCATCGACGTGAATGCGCGGATGGCTGTGAATGGCAAGCAACTGGCGATCATAGAGGCCCTGCAGCCACCACGCGGCGGACCGGATCCAGCGTGACAGGGTCGAGCGGTCGATCCGCAGGCCTTGTCCCGCCAGCATCTGCGCCTGCCGATAGGCCGGCAGATACCAGGCAAAGCGCTGGGTCACGACCCAGGCGATCAGCGATGTCGTGGCCATGCCGCCCTCGATCATCCGGCGCGGCGCCGGGGCCTGCACAATCGCTCCTTCACAGGCCCGGCAGGCATAGCGTGGCCGGACGGTGGCGATGACGCGCAGGATGGCCGGCACGATGTCGAGCGCCTCGCTGACGTCTTCGCCGATCTTGTGCATGGCGCCGGCGCAGCAGGCGCAAGCGGTGCTGTCGGGTTCGATGATCTGAACGATCCGCGGCAGATGGCGAGGCAACGCGCCGATGTTCCGTCGGGCCCGCGGCTTGGCCTGGGCCGGCGCCGGGTCATCGTTTGCCGGTGCCGACATGGGGCCAGCAGGGCGCAGATCGTCCAGATCGAGCTGGCCTTGCCCATCGAGAACGATGCGCGCCTTCTCGGAACGGGCGCCGAACAGCATGGCCTTGTAGGTGCCCAACAGCCTGGTCGTGGCGGCCAGTTCCGCCTCCAGTTCCGCGACCCGACGGGTCAAGGCATCAAGGGCTTCAGCCTGAGGTTCGGGCGGACGGGTCACAGCCGATGGTTAGCACAGCACTGCCCAAAAACCCAACAAAACCACCGGTTCAGCCTGCAATCTCGGGCTTTTTGACCGGGCTTTCCTCAAGTCGGCGCCAGTCCATGCCGCCGAGCAGCAACGTCATCTGCGCCGGGGTGAGTTTGATCACCCCATCGGTCACCGGCGGCCAGGCGAACCGGCCCGCCTCGAGCCATTTGGTCATCAGGCACAGGCCCGAGCCATCGAAATGGAGCAATTTCAGCCGATCGCGCCGCCTTGAGCGGAACACGAAGACGTCCCTGCCATAGGGATCGCGCCCGAGTTCATTGGCCACCAACGACGTCAGCCTGTTCATCCCTGCGCGAAAGTCGATCGGGCCTGCGACCAGCATGACCCTGACGTTGCCGGGCGGCAGGATCATCGCAGGCGCAGCGCATCGAACACCGTCCGCAGCATGTCCGCGTCGACCGGGCCACGCAGCATAATTCGCGCACCGCCCATGGCGATTTCCAGATCACCCGCAGGCGCGCGCGCCGTCGCGCTGTCATCCACTTCCACCGGTACGAACGAAATCGGTTCCAGCGCAGCCTGGTCCCGCACCATCCGTCGCCAATAATGCAACAGCCCCACGCTGACCCCGTGACGCCGCGCCACCGCCGAGACGTTCGCACCCGGCTCGAAACTCTCCGCCGTGATCCGGGCCTTCTCGTGCCGATCCCACCGCCGGTTTCGTCGTTGCGGACCCAGGATCATCGTGCCCTCGGCATCTCCATTCGCACCGTGCGGCACACCGTCCCAATCCGAATTCGCACATGGTGCCGCACCATCCGCCAGCACATTCAAATCGCCCGCCTGATCGCCAAACATCCGCAACATCCCGATGCCGTTTCAATGACAGCCTCTTCGGGGCACCTTGGCGCAACGTCCATGTGGGCCGCTCGCAACGCTAACACTGATCAAGGAGGCCCCTGACGCAAATATTTCGTGCAAGATGATCTCGTTTGCCACTGGGTGATCGAGGGAGACAGGCGAGCACGACATTGACTCGGCCCAAGCTGCGGACATTAAGGCCGATAGGGACGCCGTTCGCGTCGCGATCTCGACGCCGTGGTCCGGCGGCAGGGCGAGGCGACGCCCACCGCCTGAGGGCCTTCAAGCGCCGAATGCACCTCGGCGCCAAAATCGACCGGCTCAAAGCTGGATTATGGCGACAGCGAGAACCGAATTGCACACAATCCGAGCTGGATCGGTACTGCACGCTGGTTGACGCTGGACGGGCCGAAAACTCGCTTTCAGGCTATACAGCATTCCCTCTATAGGCCTGCAACAGCGCGACCAAGCAAGGGCTTACAAATCCAAGTCAATAAATGATCCCTCAAGAGATCATACCGCTTGGCGCTACAGTCAAACATACCGCCTTTCACCTTGCGACGTAAGAGCAGCCGTAAACATATTTTATTAGCGGCGGAAATGCGCTCATTTGGGTTGCTGGAAGCGTGACAAATCAGCGCGATAGCTTGCCGGTTGCTGCGCATAGTCGCGAAGCGCACACAGAATCACACGCACGGCGGTCACATCGCCCTGACGCAGATAAGCAAGCATCGTTTTGGCTAGCGCCGCAACCAGGAACAGCGTCATCTCCGGCCAATAAGTGCGATAGAAGCGGATTTTGCTGCGATGGTCGTAATATAGGCTGGTGTTCGACGGGCGCGCCTTCGCTCGCCCGGTACCGATCGACCCGCCCACCTTGTGCCGGATGACCGCGTCAGGCGCCCAGCCCTGCCGCTCTCCGGGCAACAGTTGATGAGCAAAATCCAGTTCCTCATAATATAGGAAATACTGCTCGCCCATTCCACCGGTGCGGCGCAACACGTCGGCGCGTATGAACATCGCGGCGCCGATCACATATTCAATCTGCTGCTCAATTGCCTCGACCGGCGGCAGCGCGTCGCGCGCGCCGCCCGCGAAAAGGGTACGCGCGCGCGCGCGCTTACGATCATAACCGGCGCCCAGCCCCTGCACCCGGTCGGGCCGGTCGTGGAATACAAGCGTTGCGCCGATCACTGCCAGCATCGGATCGGCCGCCGCCCTCGCCTGAAGTGCCCGTAGTGCACCAGGTTCCACCTCGGTATCGTTGTTTAGCAGGAACACATGGCGACAGGCGGGATCGGCTAACGCAAGTGCGATGCCGACATTGTTGCCGCCTGCAAACCCCAGATTACCGTCATTTTCAACCAGTACGAAGCGAAAGCCGGCGCGGTTGGGGGCAACCCATTCAGTAATGCATCGGGCATGTTCGACCGCAGGACGTCGCAGTGGCGCGGCTCTGCGCAATGCTTCGTCTGCCCATGCGCAGAGCCTCTTGACCGAGCCATCGGTACTGGCATTGTCACACACAATGACGACCAAATCGTCATGGTCTGTTGCGATCAGCGATCGAATGCAGGCAATTGTATCCTCCCATCCGTTCCAGTTGACCAGCACCACTGGAAGCGATGGCGCCTCCGCGCTCGGGGCAAGGGATTGCGAAGTGTCAGTCATCAATGCGGCTCCTGAGACGGGGGTCCGGCAACCCTGATAGCCTCTTTGCGAAGTGAACAAACGCCTCCTTCGCACCTGCGGCGAATATGGTTCGGAAACCGGTTTCCAAGTCTAATGGTTGCCTCGCATACCGCAAGACGATAAGGACTGCACTCCATAAGCCGAGTATACATAGACGTATGACCACAGCCACTGCCAGCCCGGCACGCGACAGATCTATCACGTTCCTTGATATCATCATCGGCGTAGAATTGTTCCTGCTGATCGTGATGGTCGCGCGGACCTACACGTTTTTGCCGTTCCTGACGTTTACCATCCTCAGCTGGACGACACTACTGTTATCGCTCGCTTTCTTGCCATTCGCGCTCACCCGCCTCCCCTACGCTGGCTTCGCGCTGATCGCGATGTTCGCCATCATTTTCGGCTACCAATATTGGTTCGCTTCCGTTTGGCATACCCGGTTCACCGGCGCGTTGATCGGCAGCTATCAGCCACTGTTTCTCACGCCAATGGCGGCCATTCTCTCCGTACGATTTCCGGCGAGCCGGTTCCTGCGCATATTCTTCATTGCTGCGATCGTGCATCTTTTCATCTATATTTTCCTATACCAAACGCTCGATGCGAATATGATCCGCCATCTGGCGACGAGCGGTCAGGAAGCGTTGCAGGGACAATTGCGACGCACCCATGATGCTGCGGCGAGTGGCAGCTACAGCGACTTCAAGATCGCTACGTCGGACTCGGCGATGGCCTTCGTCGTCCTGTATTCCATCTCGCACCTTTACGGCCAGCGTAGTCTGTGGGCCCGGGCGGGCATGGCGGCGCTTGCGGCGCTATCGGTTTACGGGCTGATCGTGTCAGATTCACGCTGGAACACCGCTGCGACGGTGGCCGGACTGCTCATGCTCGCCATTCCCATGGGGTCGCGCGTACGCGCGTGGCTAGGATTCGCAATAGCGGCGGCGGGCATCGCGATGGTGATCATCGCTGCTTCGCTTCCGTTCAATCCCTTCTCGCTGATGGCTAGCGACAGCAGCGGAATTGCGCGTGCATTGCAGTTCGATACGGCCAATCCTGTATTCTGGCAGACACCTATTCTCGGCATCGGGCTGCCGAACCAGGCCAACGACCTCGATTCGGTGTTCACTGACACCGTCTATGTGGCCGATCTTGGCTATTTTGGCGACATGCTCGGAACGGGTTTCGTCGGCATCCTACTGATCCTGCTCGCCTTCTGGTATATGGCCCGGTTTACAGGCGATCTTTCGGCTGGAGAAGCGAACCAGCGCGCCGCCCGCTTCCTGAGCGCGTTCCTGATTTATCTCGCGATCGAACAAATCTTTTCGCCCCAGTTGACTGTCGGCCTAGGCGGGGTGTTCCTGTCGCTGTCGCTCGCCTACATCGGCCGACGCAGCGCGGTCGTGCCGCGCCAGGATGATCCCCGCCGCCGCGACCAAGAGGATCGGCAGCGTCCAGCGCACGGCGACGCTCGCGCGCGAATCGCGGGCCAGCATGATGCCGAGAATGCTAATGCTGGGCACAGCCCCCGCAGCTAGCAGCAGAGCGGCGACATGCAACTGGTACTTCGCCAGGAGCGAGAAGGTGAGCACTGCAAGCACCGCAGTCGAGGCGAGGCTGCTGGCGATGCGGGTGCGGACATGGCCTAATGCTGCTAGCTGGATGCCAAAGCTGCCCGCCCCGAAACGCAATATCACGAAAGCGGCAAGACCCGGCCAAAGCAAGGACAGTCCGTCATAGCCTGAGCCGTAGATCAGAGGCGAGGCGATCGGGCCGAGAAATAGGAATGCCGCGCCCCCCAGCAGCGACAGGACGGCAAACTCGACGCTCAATCGCTTAGAGCCGTCGCGAAACCCGGCATCGTCCTCGTTGATCGCCGCCGCCGACAATCCGGGCAGATAGACGTTCGACAGGATTGGCGCGAACGACACGCTCACCTGGGCAAGCCGCGCCCCGGCTTGGTACACACCAAATTGGTGTACGCTCAGCATCGTTGAGAAGAGCAAGAGATCGGCCTGGGTCGCCAATACTGTCAAAATCTGGTCGAAGGCAAAGCCCCGCGCCAGCGCCATCGCTTTGCGCAATTGCGTGAGTGAGCGCCCCATCGCACTGACAGGCTCCAGCCAATGGCGCAACACAACTCGGATCATGATCAGGTACAGTACCCGCGTCACCATGAATGCGGCAGCCGCCCAATGCAGATCGCGAGTTATTGCGGTGACGCTACCGAACACCAGCAACATTAGGACACTCGACGAAATCACGAGCTTCGCCTCCAGCACGAAGCGCCGCCGCGCACGTGCTGCTATCAGGAGCAACTCACCGAAGGAATTGGCGAATGACCCGATATGTACGAGCACGAACACTGGCAGCCATTCTACCGGTAGTGTAATAAAGGCGATAATCGCGCCGATGACAGTCACCGGAATGGTTAGTAGCGCTTTGGCTGCGATTGCATCGCCGATGATGGAGGACGATCGCGCAGGGTCGGCGGAGGCGAGGCGGAGCGTAGATACTGCAAAGCCAAAATCGGTCAGCACTGCAGCAAAGGTGGTATAAGCGATCGCCAGCGCAATGATGCCGAACTGTGACGGACCTAAATAGCGGGCGAGGATGATGAACGTCAGCAGTCCAACTGCGAGTCGCGCCATCGTTGCTACCACCATCAGCACCTTATCGGTGTTGCGTGCCTGTCCGGCGACATGCCGGGATGTGTCGTCAGTCGCGAGTTCGGACATGGATTTGGACAATCTCTTCATTTGCCGGCAGGCTCCCTGTTGCCCCCAATAGGCTCCCGGCCAGCAACCTGCTGCCAACTCGGCTATTGCGACATGCGCCCTCATACTGCAATGCAAAACGATCAGATGGTTCCACGGGGATTCCCGAGCCGGTGGTTCGGCGGGATGCTCACTAGCCTGAAGGACGATGTATGGCGTATTTGGTGACCGGAGCGGCAGGCTTCATCGGGATGCACGTTTGCCGGGTGCTGCTTGCGCGTGGCGATCGGGTAGTGGGAATCGACAATCTCAACAATTATTATGCCGTCCAGCTGAAACACGACCGGCTCGCCACCCTGCGCGACGGCGCGGGCGGCGACCGCTTTACCTTCCACCATGTCGATTTCTCGGATGACGTGGCGCTGGAACACGCCCTCTCCGGGATCGATATCGAACGCATCGTCCATCTGGGGGCACAGGCGGGCGTACGCTATTCATTAGAAAACCCGCGCGCCTATGTAGCATCCAACCTATCGGGCCATGTCAACATGCTTGAACTGGCGCGGGCGCGAGGCGTCGAGCATCTTGTCTATGCCTCATCCTCATCGGTGTACGGTACCAACAAGTCGCTGCCCTTTAGGGTGGAGGATCGTGTCGACTGGCCAATCTCGCTCTATGCTGCGACCAAGCGCGCCGACGAGCTGATGAGTGAGACCTACAGCCATCTATTCCGCATCCCGCAGACTGGATTGCGCTTCTTTACGGTCTATGGCCCTTGGGGCCGCCCAGACATGGCCGTATGGCTGTTCACCGACGCGATCCTGAACGACCGTCCTATCACAGTCTTTAACGAAGGACGGATGCAGCGTGACTTCACCTTTATAGACGATATCGTCCGTGGAATCGTGGCGGCGCTGGACAATCCCCCGAGCGATGACGGCGCGCCCAAGGCGGGTGGCAGCCATTCGCCGCACCGGCTTTATAACATTGGGAACCATCGTTCGGAACCGCTCGAAGAGTTGATTACGGCAATCGAGAACGCGCTCGGCCGTAAGGCAGTTCGCGAATACAAGCCGATGCAGCCTGGCGACGTCCCTGCAACCTATGCAGATATTGACGCGATCCGTAACGATCTTGGCTTCGAACCCTCTACTCCTATATCAGTCGGTATTCCGATTTGGGCAAAATGGTACCGAGATTACAAGAGGATGTGAGCACAGTGATGAACTCATGCGTTAGGGTTGGGGTCTGTAATTGCAGAGTTAGGTAGTGTAATCCCTTGAGGGTTTCGTGGATCTGTTCGCACTGGCCGAGCCAGAGGCTCGGTCGTGCTGTATCGCGTTTTACACAGCCGAAGGTTGCGTTGACTCGAAGCGGGCGTGTGGGCCCATCCGTTAATCTTCGCAGATCGTTCGTCCCTGCGCTCCCTTGCGGGACACCCGCCCTCGGATCAGCTTTGACACTTCAGCGCTGGCGAACAGATTCCACACCTGCTGGCTGGAACGAAATGCCGTCGCGCAGAATGGCGTGCATGATGACCGAGAGGCGGCGAGCAAGTGCGACGCGGGCCTTTTTCAGGCCGCAACGCCTGGCGATCTTCATGGCTCATGCCTTCAGGGCGAAAGTCTCTTTGCCTCTGGTTAGGATCGAGTTGGCATCTTTATACAACAACTTGCGCACCGTCCTATCACCTTGCGCGGTAATCCTGCCTATCCAGTCCAGCTCACCCGTCTGATGTCGGCGGCGGACCAGGCCGAATATGCACCAGCATTGCGTGATTGTCCCAAACGCCCCGCCTCATCGACTGCTGCTGCAAATGGGGCTGATGCCTGGAAGGTGAAGCGTCCCGGGTTTTCCGGAGGCTCCTATTTGTGAGAAGGAGCATTCGTGATGAGCAAAACCCGGAACAAATTTTCGCCTGAGGTGCGTGATCGCGCTGTGCGTATGGTTGGCAAGCATCGCGCCGATTATGGCTCGGAGTGGGAGGCGATGACCTCGATCGCCGGCAAGATCGGATGCACGGCCGAGACGCTGCGCCGCTGGTGCCGTGAGGAGGCGAGCCGACGAACGGCACCAGCGGCGCTGGCGGGCGATGACAAGGCCAGGCTTAAGCTGCTGGAGCGCGAGGTGAAGGAACTGCGCCGGGCCAATGAAATCCTGCGCAAGGCGTCAGCATATTTTGCCATGGCGGAGCTCGACCGCCGCGAGAGATGATGATGGCGTTCATCGACGCCCATCGCGAGGATCTGGGTATCGAGCCGATCTGCCGTGAACTGGCAATCGCCCCGTCCTCCTATCACGAACATGCCTTACGCCTTGCCGATCCTGGGAAGCGCCCGGCACGTGCGCGCAGCGACGAGGAGATGCGTGGGCAGATAAAGCGCGTCCACGAAGCCAACTATGGCGTCTATGGCTCCCGCAAGGTCTGGCACCAATTGCGGCGCGAGGGCGTGGCGGTCGCCAAATGTACGGTGGAGCGGCTGATGCGCGTCATGGGCCTGTCAGGCGTTCGCCGCGGAAAGAGGACGATCACGACCGTCAGCAATCCCAAAGCGCCGTGCCCGCTCGACAAGGTCAATCGGGAGTTTCGCGTCGCTCGGCCCAACGCCTTGTGGGTGGTCGATTTTACCTACGTCCATACGTGGGCCGGCTTCGTCTACGTGGCTTTTGTGATCGACGCTTATGCCCGGCGCATCGTGGGCTGGAAGGTCAGCTCCAGCGCCACCGCCGGCTTTGTGCTGGACGCTTTGGAACAGGCGATCCATGCGCGCAGGCCTGGCCCCGACGATGGCCTCGTCCATCACAGCGACAGGGGAGTTCAATATCTTGCCATGGCCTACACACAGCGCCTTGCCGAGGCCAACCTGGTTCCATCTGTCGGCAGCGTCGGGGATTCTTATGACAACGCCTTGGCCGAGACGATCAACGGGCTTTACAAGGCCGAGGTGATCTGGCGCCAGCGCTCTTGGCCGAGCGCATCGGCCGTTGAAATGGCCACCTTGCGCTGGGTGGACTGGTACAACAATCAACGCCTCTTCGGCCCTATCGGCTACATCCCACCCGCCGAGGCCGAAGCCAATTACTATGCAGATCTTGAGAACCTCGATATGGCTGCATGACTCAATTGAAACTGCCTCCGGAAAACCCGGGACGCTTCAAGGCGACGCCCGGGGATTTCGCAGGCTTGTGACTGACTGGCGACAACATGCAAGCGCCGGTCCATTTCCTTGATCTGCTCGACGAGCTCTGCACGCGCCGAAAACAAGGTGGCGATGGCGTCACTCAGGCTAGGAATGTGGGCTGCCTGCATGGATCCTCTTGGGGAAGGCCCTCCCTTGTCCGTAAGCGTCCGGTCATTCATGCTATCAAGGCTTGAATATCTTGTCTTCAAAATCGACTTGGAGGATTTTGGCGGCTGCAACCTCATCCCCTGATTGATATGCACTGAGGGCGCGCGAGAGTGCTGACCGCAATTCGAATCGTTTTTCCGCAAACGCTTCCTCGGGATATGCGACGTCGACCCCATCATCGAGAAACTTGAATGCCAAATCGAGCGTCATTTGCTCTTCGGGGAGTAGAAAATCTTCATCCTTGAAGTAGTTCGGGGCATACCCGCGCACGTAGGCTATATGGTTCCACAGATCATCGACGGTCTTAACGCGATAGGGGTGTGGGCGCTGTTCGAGCTTGTTATCGGCGCCGTTTGATGATCTTCCCCGTGCGATCCGCTTAAGCCAATTCATCGGTCTATCTCATGTGCGAAGACATCTAGTGTGACGCATATGGGCTTAGCAAGCCAGTTTATATCTTCACAATTTCAGTCGACCGATTCCAAGGCAACAGCTCATCGATCCGATTGATGGGATGGCCCTTGCCGATACGGCCGAACACATTGGCGAGCCATTCCTGCGGATTGAAGCCATTAAGCTTGGCGGTTTCCAGCAGGGAATACATAGCGGCAGCGCGCTCACCGCCGCAATCGGCACCAGCGAACAGCCAATTTTTGCGGCCCAGGCATATCCCCCGCAGGGCATTCTCCGCCGGGTTGTTGTCGATGTCCAGCCTGCCGTCCTCGGTATAGGTCAGCAGTTGGGGCCTCAGCTTCATGGCATAGCGCAGGGCCTCGGCCAGCGGTGAGCGGGCCGAGGCCCTGGACAGCACATCACCAGCCCAGGCGAAGAACTCCAGCGCCTTGGCTTTCGATGCCATGCGCGCCTGCTGCCGCTCCTGCGCCGAACAATCGGCGATCTGGCGCTCGATGGCGTAAAGGTCGCGGATCATATCCAGCCCTTGGCGCGCCACGGAATGCTCGTCCGCCTTGAACACGTCATGCAGTTTGCGACGGGCATGCGCCCAGCAGGCGACAGGCGTGATCCGGCCCGGCTCGCGATCAGGGGCATAGAGGCGCTCGAAACCGGCATAGGCATCGGCCTGCAGGAAACCCGCGAATGTCTTAGTGCCTGATTCGGAAGT
>NZ_KE148354.1:0-8879 GCF_000410615.1 Novosphingobium sp. B-7
GGGATCGTGGCTGTGCTGGCCAGGCCCTTGGGGGCAAAGCGGCCGCCGGTCATTGCGGCAATGCGTTCGGCATCGGCCAGATAGGCCTTGCCGGCCGTGTGCAGGCCCGCCACCCAGCGCCACGACAATGTGTTGGATGCCGGATCGCCATCGCCCAACTGGTCGAGGAAATGCGCCGCGCCCAGCTCCCACGGCAGGCCCAGGGTAAAGATCCAGATCGAGGCGACCTGCATGCGCGCCCAGTTGTGCAGGTATCCGGTCTGCGCCAGTTCGCCCATCCAATGGTCGAATGCGTCGATGCCGGTATGGCCGGCCACGGCATCGCCATGGCGCTCAGCCAGATCGGTATCGCGGCGCAGCGCCTGTCGCGCGGCATCGCGCCCGGCCAGATAGCGTGTCCAGATCGCCGGGCGCTGTTCCAGCCAGCCTTTCCAATAGGTGCGCCAGAACACCTCGCTGATGAAGCTGGCTGCCGCATCGGGGCCGTGGGCCGCCACTACCGCGTCGACCACGTCCGCCTCGCTCACCACGCGGCGGCGCAGCGCGGCCGACAGGCGCGATACTGCATCGTGATGGCCTGGTCCCTGGTCGAAATTGCGCCGCCTGGCATAGTCCACCCCGGCATGCGGCACGAACTGCGCCAGGCGTTCGAGTGCTGCGGCGCGTGTGACGGGGAAGATGGGGGTATCGGCCATGTCCAGCCTATCGGCGCGATTGCCGATGTGGGCGAGCCGTCCCTTAGTTCAGTACATGCGGCCGGCGTGGTCAGGCAAAGACGGCGGCCTGCGCCAGGCTGGCCTGGGCATGGTTCACCGTGCGCACCAGGCTGCGTAGCAAGATGCACGCCGCGAAACCCGCCACGGCGACCACCGGCACCAGCACGAAACGGCCAAACTCGGTGGCCTCGATCCCGGCGCGGTTGCTCAGGTTCATGCCGATCATCGCCACCAGCCAGGCGCCCCACCATTGCGGCAGGGTGGCGGTATCCTGCCCGGTGATCTGGCCATCGTGCAACACGCTTTCGCGCCAGATCTCGCGCATCACGTCATAGGGCTTGAACAGCCCGGCCACCGGCACGAAGGTCCACAGCCAGGCCATGACGGCGCCGTGCTTCAGGTTGCGGCCCGCCGCGCGCAGGTTGGCATTGGCGCGCGACAGCCACATGCTGGAAAGGATGATGGCGAGCAGGGCGGCGATCACCCCAAGGATGGCCGCCGGGGCCATGACCGAGGGCAACGCGCGCATGCCGTCGATGGTGCTGGTGCCAACCAGCGCAATGGCCATCATCACGCCGCTCACCGGCAACAGCCAGGATAGCACGGCCGTCAGCCGGTTGAGCCGGAAAAGCCCTTGTTCCAGTGTCAATTTCGCCACGCGCATCCCCCGCCGTTTCCTTGGGGGATAAGCGGGGGCTGGCGCGGCGGCAAGCGCGATCAGGCGATCTTCTTGACCCAGCCGTGGCTATCGGCCGCTTCGCCGCGCTGGATCGAGACCAGGCGCTGGCGCAGCTTTTGCGTCAACTGGCCCGGGCCGCCCGAACCGATGGTGAATTCGCCGTTGTGATCGGCCACCTTGCCCACCGGGGTCACCACCGCGGCCGTGCCACAGGCAAAGGTTTCCACCAGCTTGCCCGATGCGGCATCGGCGCGCCACTGGTCGAGGCTATAGCGTTCCTCGCGCACGGTCAGGCCTTCCTCGCGCGCCAGGGCGATCAGGCTTTCGCGGGTGATGCCGGGCAGGATCGTGCCGCCCAGCGGCGGGGTGACGATCGAGCCATCGTCGAACGCGAAGAACAGGTTCATGCCGCCCAGTTCTTCGATCCACTTGTGCTCGGCCGCATCCAGGAACAGCACCTGGTCATGGCCGCGGGCAAAGGCTTCGGCGGTGGGCACCAGGCTGGCGGCATAGTTGCCGCCGCACTTGGCCGCGCCCGTGCCGCCCGGCGCCGCGCGGGTATAGTCGCTCACCCAGATCGACACGGCGGGCGAGCCCGACTTGAAATAGTTGCCGGCGGGGCTGGCGATCACCATGAAGCGATAGGCCTTGGCCGGGCGCACGCCCAGAAATGCTTCGGATGCGAACATGAACGGGCGCAGGTAGAGCGAGCCGCCTTCGACCGTGGGGAACCAGTCCTGGTCGGTCAGCACCAGTTGCTCAACCGCGGCGATGAACAGGTCTTCGGGGATTTCGGCCATGGCCAGGCGGCGGGCCGAGGCATTGAAGCGCGCGGCGTTGGCTTCCGGGCGGAACAGGGCAATGCCGCCATCGGCCAGGCGATAGGCCTTCAAGCCTTCAAAGATTTCCTGGGCATAGTGCAGCACGGCTGCCGCCGGATCGAGCGCGATCGGGCCATAGGGCAGGATCTGCGCGTTGTGCCAGCCTTCGCTTTCCGACCAGTCGATCGAGACCATGTGATCGGAAAACTTGGTGCCAAAGCCGGGATTGGCCAGTACCTGCGCGCGCACATCGGCCGCAGCGGGTGCGGGATGGGGAACGCGGGTAAAGCGCAACGCAGGCGCGGCGGTGGTCGCCATGGCACAATCATCCTTGAAGATAGGGAATCGGTGATTCGCCCGTTGAACGATTGTTGCGTTTAACGCAAGGAAAAAGAAATAAATGTGAAGGGCCGCCTCGGCAATCCGAAGCGGCCCTTCGCATGGTCAGCGGCCGGAAGTGCCGCTCACGAAGCCTTTATCGCTGTGCTGGAAATCAGCGATAATGCCTCGCGCTGCGGAATGCCGACCTCTCTGCTGAACCATGAGACATCGGATCACCTCCTTTCGCGCTGTTGAGCCAAAGTCGCTGCCCGGGGCGTTCCGAACAGCTGGGCCGGGAGGGTTTCAGAGCCGCTCACCAACCTTGTGATCTATGTGCGCAATCAGAGGCCAAACAACAAGACTTGCATTCATTTATTTTGCCGTCAAAATCGTCGCTTCGCGCCTGCGTCGAGACGGCCAGGATAAGCGTCAAAGCCCCGGTTTTGCGGGGGTTTCAGCGGCAATCCTCGATCACCCGGCCCACTTCTGCCCATGCGGGCAATACCAGGGCGGGCAGGCCGTTGACATCCACCATGAAGCGCCCCCGGCTGAACGCCATGGCATCGAGCAGGTTGTCGCGCGCGGGCAGGGTGATCGCCAGGGTCTGCGTATCGAGCGGCACCGCGCTCATCGCGCGTTGCTGGCTGGTGGTGGTGATCGTGGCGGGCACCGGCTGGCTGGCGGCGCCAGCGATGCGCAGGGTGACCTGGCCCTGGCGGCATTCCATGGCAAAGACCGCGCCCACGCCGGGCTGGCCGAACTGCGCGAGGCCATTGGCATAGCGCCAGGTGCCCGGCGTTTGCGGCAGATCGCGCCAATCGGTGGGCGCACTGGCCATGGGTGGCGGCGCTGATGGTGGCGCCGCCGCGGGGGCAGGGCGCACCGGCGCAGGCGGAATCACCGCTTGCGAGGCGCAGCCAGCGGCCAACATCGCCAGCGTGGTGGCGCCAAGCCCGGCCCAGAGGGAATTTCGCGGCGGAGAATTGCGCCCTTGCCGGGCGGCGCGGTTGATCTTCATGCCCGGCTTATGGAAGGAAGCGGTCGTGACCACAACCCGAACGCCCTCGCCCGATCCGGCACCGCGTGCCAAACCTGCGTCCAAGCAGCGCATCGACCAGTTGCTGGTCGAACGCGGCCTGGCGGAAAGCCGTGCCCGCGCCCAGGCGCTGATCCTGGCTGGGCTGGTCTATGTTGGCCAGGCCAAGGTGGCCAAGGCCGGGCAAGCCGTGCCCGTCGATGCGCAGATCGAGGTGCGCGGCCGCGATCATCCCTGGGTATCGCGCGGCGGGATCAAGCTGGCCCACGCGATCGACCATTTCGGCCTCGATCCGGCGGGCGTGGTGGCGATGGACATCGGCAGTTCCACCGGCGGCTTTACCGATGTGCTGCTGCAAAAGGGCGCAGCGCATGTCTTTGCGGTGGATTCAGGCACCAATCAGCTGGCGTGGAAGCTGCGCCAGGACCCGCGTGTCACCGTTCTGGAGCAAACCAGCGCGCGTATCCTGACGCCCGCGCATATCGACCGGCCGGCCACCTGGGTGGTGTGCGATGCCAGCTTCATCGCTCTGGCCAAGGTGCTGGAGGTGCCACTGGCGCTGGCGGCGCGGCCCACCCGCCTGGTCGCGCTGATCAAGCCGCAATTCGAAGTGGGCCGGGCCGAAGTGGGCAAGGGCGGGGTGGTGCGCGATCCCGCGCTGCATGCCCGCGTCTGTGCCGAGGTGCGCGACTGGCTGGAAAGCGGGGGCTGGATGGTGGAAGGCATCGTCGAAAGCCCGATCACCGGGCCAGAGGGCAACGTAGAATTCCTTATAAATGCGTTTCGGAATGAGATTCCCTCGCCAATTGCCTAGAGCGACGACACTTGCCATACCGTTCACGGGGCCGGGCACCTTCCGGAACCATTTGCTTGAGGCAGACGTAAAACCACACCATGCGTTACCTTGCTTCACCCGCGCAGCTTCGCGCCAGCCTGATCCGCTGGTCGCTGTTCACCATTCCCCTGGTGCTGGGGCTGGGTTTCCTGTCCGGCCGCTCGGCTGGCAGCGGGCCTGACAACCCGTGGTTTGCCGCGCTGGTCAAGCCGGCGATCTTTCCGCCGCCGGTAACCTTTGGCATCGTGTGGAGCCTGCTGTACCTCGCAATGGGGCTGGCCTTGGCCATGGTCCTGGCCGCGCGTGGCGCGCCGGGGCGGCCAGTAGCCGTGGTGGCGTTCATCGTGCAACTGCTGCTCAACCTGTCGTGGAGCCCGGTGTTCTTTGCGCTGCATCGCATGGTCGTGGCGCAGGGAATCATCTTGGCGCTGATCCCGCTGGTGGCGCTCACGCTCTATCTGTTCTGGCGGGTGCGGCCTGCGGCGGGCTGGCTTTTGGCGCCATATCTTGCCTGGGTATGCTTTGCCGCGTTTCTCAATTTCCAGTTTATCCAGGCCAATCCTGGTGCCGATGGGGCAATGGCGCCAGCACCGGCCGCCGTGCACATCGATTTCCAGCAGGGATAACTGCATTGGGCGCTTGCGGTTCGTCGGCGTCCACACCATGTAGGCGGCAAGACGTTCAACCCCAGGATGGGCCGCCATGCAGACCGAAAACCCGATGATCGCCGATTTCGTCAAGGTGCTGAACAGCGCCGCCGGTACGCTGGCCGGGCTGGGCCGCGAAGCGGGCGAAACCGCCCGGGAAAAGGCGCGCGAGGTTTTCGGCGGCTTTGACTATGTCACCCGCGAGGAATTTGCCGCGGTCAAGGAAATGGCCGCCACCGCCCGTGAAGAGGCAGAAGCGCTCAAGGCCCGCATCGCCGCGCTCGAAGCGCGCCTGGCCGGCACCACCGACCAGGCCTGACCGCGCAAGGCAGTGGCGCGCCCAGCGTGCCGCTGCCACGCCAGCCAGGTAAGGGCTGGATCAGGACGTGAGCGTGCGCGCCAGCGTCGCGTCGCAATCCAGGTGCCAGGCCAGCCCATCGGGCGCATAGTCCAGCGTCACCTCTGCCTTGAGGCTGCGCGACGGGATATGCCGGATCAACGTGGTGCCAAACCCTGAATTTTCCGGCGGAGTCACCCGTGGCCCGCCGCGTTCGCGCCATTCCACCACGAACCGGTCGGCGCGATCCTCCCAATAGAGCCACACCTGCCCACCGTGCTGTGACAGCGCGCCATATTTGAGCGCATTGGTCGCCAACTCGTGCAGCGCCATGCCGACGATTTCGGCCGTGCGCGGCGACAGCAGCATGTCTGGCCCACAGACCTTGACCAGTGCGCGGCTGTCGCGATCGAGGATCGCCAGTTGCGCGTCGACCAACTCGGCCATGGGAATATGCTGCCAGCCGCGCTTCACCAGCAAGTCCTGATTGGCCGACAGGCTCGACAGGCGGTTTTCAAAGCGGCGCAGGAATTCGGGATCACCCCCGCCCGAGCGGCGCGCCAGCGCCTGGACCACCGCCAGCATATTCTTCGACCGGTGGTTCACTTCCATCAGGAGAAGGCGGATCTGCTCTTCCTTCTCCAGCATCTCTGTCACGTCGGTATTGGTGCCGAACCAGTTGACGATACGGCCGGTCTCGTCGCGAATGGGCTTGGCCCGCGAGAGGAACCAGCGATAGCTGCCATCGCGCCCGCGCAAGGGATAGGTATCCTCCCATTCGCGGCCGGCAGCGATATCGCCGTAGAATTTCGAGACGACGCGTTCCAGATGATCGGGATGGTGCACCGAAAGCCGGCGCTGCCCCACGCACTGGTCCTCGCTCAGCCCGGTGTAATCGTACCAGCGCTTGTTGAACCACAGCAGGATGCCGTACGGATCGGTGACCCAGGTCAACTGCGAGATGTTGTCGGCCAGCATCTGCAGACGGTGTTCGCGCTCGGCCAGGGCAGTAAGCGCAGCGTGGCGCCGGGTCACGTCGCGGGCGATCTTGCTGGCGCCCACCACCGTGCCATCGGCGGCCAGGATCGGCGACACGGTTAGCGAGACGTGGAACTGGCTGCCATCCTTGCGCTGGCGGATCGTCTCGAAGCTCTGCACCTGTTCGCCCCGCGCGATGCGGGCGATGATGTCGTCTTCTTCGGCCTGGCGATCGGCCGGGATCACGCGGCGTATCGACTGGCCCACCATCTCTGCTTCGCTAAACCCGAAGATGCGGGTGGCCGCCGGGTTCCACGTGAGAACGGTGCCATCCAGCGCCTTGCTGATGATGGCATCGTTCGATGATTGCACGATGGCAGAAAGGTGGGCTTCCGCCAGCACGTTTTCGCTCCGGTCCAAAGCCCCGTTGGCGGGCACCTTAGGCGGCAACGTCAGCATGTCAAACGGCCGATGGGACAGGGAAAAAAGGGTTGATCACAGCCCCACCGCCCTGAGCGCCTGGTCGAGATCCTCGATCAGGTCATCCGGGTCTTCCAGGCCGACGTTGAGGCGCAGCATGCCTTCGCCCACGCCCATGTCGGCGCGGCCTTCGGGGCCCACGCCGTGGTGGGTGGTGGTGGCAGGGTGGCACATCAGCGAGCGCGAATCCCCGATGTTGTTGGAGATATCGATCAGCTTGAGCGCGTCGAGCAGGCCATGGGCCTGGCTGCGGCCGCCATCCAGCACGATCGAGAAGATCGTGCCGCCCGCGCTCATCTGGCGCATCGCCAGGTCATGCTGGGGATGGCTCTTGAGGCCGGGGTAAAGGATCGTCGGCACGCGCGCTTCGACGAATTCGGCCACCTTCTGGGCATTCTGGCTCTGCCGCTGGATGCGCAGGTCCAGCGTCTCCAGGCCCTTGAGCACGACCCAGGCGTTGAACGGGGCGCAGTTGGGCCCGGTGTTGCGCTGGAACGGCAGCAGCACGTTGTCGATGAAATCCTGGCTGCCGCACACCGCGCCGGCCAGCACGCGCCCTTGGCCGTCCATCATCTTGGTGGCTGAATAGGCGACCACGTCGGCGCCGAATTCCATCGGGCGCTGCAGGGCATAGGTCGCAAAGGCATTGTCCACCACCGTGGTGATGCCATGGGCCTTGGCCAAGGTGCAGACATATTCCATGTCGACGATGCCCATGGTCGGGTTGGCCGGGCTTTCAAAGAAGAACACCTTGGTGTTGGGCCGGATCGCCGCTTCCCACGCGGCATTGTCGGTCGCGTCGATCAGGGTGCCTTCCACGCCAAAGCGCGGCAGCAGGCTTTCCACCAGCCAGCGGCACGAACCGAACGCAGCCTTGGCCGCCACGATATGGTCGCCGGCGGAAAGCTGGCAGAGCAGGGCCGTGGTCATCGCGGCCATGCCGCTGGCCTGGGTGCGGCAGGCTTGCGCCCCTTCCATCAGGGCAATGCGCTCTTCCAGCATGGCCACGGTGGGATTCTGCAGGCGGGAATAGGTCATGCCCGGTTGTTCACCGGCAAAGCGCGCGGCCACCGTGGCCGCATCGTCATAGGCATAGCCCGAGGTCAGGAACAGCGCCTCGGACGTTTCGCCCATTTCCGAACGCCAGGTGCCACCGCGCACGGCCTTGGTGGCCGGGCGCCAGGATTGGGTGATCGAGCGGTCTTGTCCGGTGGTGCGTTTCATGGCCCGCAGCCTTAGTTTGGCCGGCCCGACCATGCAAGGCGTTGCAGGGGCAGGGGCCATTGCACCGGCGGGGCCATTTGGCGTATCGCGCCCGGTCAATGACCCAGCCCATTCCGCTGCCCCCGCGCGCATCCGAACCCGATCCGATCCGCGCCGTGCTGGCGATCGTGGCCTGTTTTGCCGTGCTGGTCTTCTGGCGCCTGGGCACGCCATCCAAGATCATGTTCGATGAAGTGCATTACCTGCCGGCAGCCCGCCACCTCATCGCCCTGTCCAGCCGGCTCAATCCCGAACACCCCTTGCTGGGTAAGGAACTGATCGCGCTGGGCATGATGACTTGGGGTGACAACCCCTTTGGCTGGCGGTTCTTCAACGCGCTTTATGGCGTGATCGGGCTTTACGCCGCGATTCGCGCGTTCTGGTGGGCCAGTCTCTCGGCGCGCGGCACCGTGCTGTTCGCGCTGTTCATGGCCACCAACTTCATCTGGTTCGTGCTGGCGCGCATTGCCATTCTCGACATGGCCATGGCCGCTTCGCTGGCGCTGGCGTTCTGGCAGTGGGCGCTGGCGGCCCGGCGCGGCGCGCGCGTGCACCTGGTCTTGGCCGGCCTGTTCATGGGCCTGTCGATGGGCGGCAAGTGGACCGGCGTGCCCCTAATGGTCTTTCCCGGCCTGTGGTATGCCTGGGCCCGCTGGCAGGCCAGCGCCGACGTCACCGGTCTGCGGCGGGGCCTGGCCTGGCTGATCGGGCGCCAGGGTGGGCCGGTGCCGGGCGTGTGCCTGGCAGAGGCGGCACTGTGGCTGGG
>NZ_KE148354.1:9053-12243 GCF_000410615.1 Novosphingobium sp. B-7
TGGATGTTCAACGCGCGGCCGATCTGGTTCTTCTATGAAAAGTGGGACGGCGCGCAGCGCGGTGTGCTGATGATCGGCAATCCCTACAGTATGTGGGCAGGCCTGCCGGCGCTGTTGTGGTGCGCGGCCGATGGGGTGCAGGCGCTGCTGCGGCGCGGCCTGGCCCTGCCGGGGCGGTGGTGGCCCACCGGGCGCGACCGGCTCTCCGCGCTCTCAGGCATGGCGGCGCTGCTTTATGTGGGCGCGCTGTTTTTCTGGGCGATCAATGGCAAGCCGGTGCAGTTCTATTACCACTACCAGCTCGCCGCGGTGTTCCTCGATGCCGCGCTCGCCCTGGTGCTGGCGCAGTTGTGGCGGCGCGGATTGCGCTGGCCGACCTGGGCCAGCGTGGCGCTGACGCTGGTCGGCTTCGTCTATTTCTTCCCGATCCTTGCCGCGCTGCCCCTGCCGGGCGTCAAGTCGTTCCAGCTGTTCACCTGGCTGCCGGTGTGGAAGTCATGATGGGCATGGGGTTGCGACAAGCCTGGTCGGTCGGGGGGTGATTCTCCCCTCCTCTTCCGAGGAGGGGCCGGGGGTGGTGCGAACCCTTGCGCCAGGTACCCCCCCCCCCCCCCCCCCCCCGGGGGGGGGGGGGGGGGGGGGTACCTGGCGCAAGGGTTCGCACCCCCCCCGGCCCCTCCTCTGAAGAGGAGGGGGAGCGAGATGTAAAAAAGCCGCCATCGTTTCCGACGGCGGCCCTTGAAAACCCAGGCGAAATCAGCCGAAGCGATCAGCCATACTTGCCCCAGACGAACTTGTTCGACAGCGCGAAGTTCCACACCGATGCCAGCACGATGCCGACCAGCGCGGCCGAGATCGGGTGGAAGCCCACGCGCACCAGGGCGGTGGACACGCCGATGTTGGCAAGCATGCCGAACGCGCAGGTCGCGGCAAACTTGAGCCAGCCGCGCGCCAGCGGGAAGAAGCCGCGCAGGCGCTTGTCGGCATAGGTGAGTTCGTTGTTGAGCACGAAATTGAAGGTCATCGCCGTGATCGCCGCCAGGGTCTGGCCAACGATGAACGCGGTTTCCTTGGGATAGTGGCTCAGCGCCAATTCCCGGCCGAACAGGTGTAGCACCACATAGAGCACGGCCAGGTGGACTAGCGCACCCAGCGCCCCCACCGTGCCGAACAAGGCAAAGCGGGTGGGAATGATGCGGCCAAGCCACTTGTCGTAAAGGCCGATGAGAAATTCAAACACGACGGTCCGATCCAGTTTCGATTCGCCTTCGGCCCGTGCGGCGAAGTTCAGCGGAAATTCCTTTACCCGCAACGGCGCGTCAACCGTGGCGAGAATGTCGAGCAGGATCTTGAAGCCCACGCCCGACAGGCGATGCGCATCGGCGCGCAGCGTGGCGGCCGGCAGCATGAAGAACCCGCTCATCGGGTCAGACAACTGCACGCCCGTCACCTTGCGGGCGATGGCATTGGCCAAGCCGGATGCCTTGACCCGGTCGGGCCGGCCCCAGGCTTCGGTGCTGGCGCCTTCGGCAAAGCGCGAGGCATAGGCCACATCGCATTCGCCGCTGGTGATCGCGGCCAGCATCTGCGGCAGCAGCGCCGGATCGTGCTGATGGTCGCTGTCCATCACCGCGACGATGGGGGCGGCGCTGGCGCACATCCCCTCGATCGCGGCAGAGGCCAGGCCCCGGCGCCCGATCCGTTCGATCACCCGGATGCGCGGATCGGTGCGGCCGATGGCCCGCGCCACATTGGCGGTGCCATCGGGGCTGTTATCATCAACGAAGATCGCTTCCCAGGCGATGCCGGCAAGCGCCTTGTCGAGCCGTTCGACCATCGAGGCAATGTTCTTGCTCTCGTTATAGGTCGGGAGAATGACTGCCAGTTGCAACATGGGGCGCGCGCTTACAGCTTTGCGAGCACCGCGTCACCAATTTCCGCAGTCCCGGCCGTTCCGCCCAGGTCTCCGCCCAGCACGCCATCGGCCAGTACGGCTGCCACGGCCGCCTCGATCCGGTCTGCCGCCTGGGCCAGGCCCAGCGAATGGCGCAGCAGCATGGCGGCCGACAGGATCGTCGCCATCGGGTTGGCCAGCCCCTTGCCGGCGATATCGGGCGCCGAACCGTGGATCGGCTCATAAAGCCCGAACGTACCGTGCGCGGTCTGACGCTCGCCCAGCGAGGCCGAGGCGAGCAGGCCGATCGAACCCACGCACATGCTCGCCTGGTCAGACAGGATATCGCCAAAGAGGTTGCCGGTAACGACCACGTCGAACTTGCCGGGCGCGCGCACCAGCTGCATCGCCGCGTTGTCGACATACATGTGTTCGAGTTCGACCTGCGGATAGTCCTTGGCCACATCCACGATCACGTCGCGCCACAGCTGCGAGGTTTCCAGCACGTTGGCCTTGTCCACCGAACACAGGCGCTTGCCCCGGCCCATGGCCGCGCGGAACGCGACGTGGGCGATGCGGCGCACTTCGCTCTCGCTGTACGACATGATGTCATAGCCTTCGCGCTCGCCCTTGGCGTTCTGGCGAAAGCCCTTTTCGCCAAAATAGACGTCGCCGTTCAATTCCCGCACGATCAGCAGGTCGATCGCACCGGCCACTTCCGGGCGCAGGGCGGAATGGCTTTCCAGGCCGGCGAAGACCTTGGCCGGGCGCAGGTTGGCAAACAGGGTCAGTTCCTTGCGCAGGCCCAGGATCGCCTGTTCGGGGCGCAGGTGGCGTTCCAGCGCATCACAATCGGGATCGCCCACCGCTCCAAACAGGATGGCGTCAGACGCGCGCGCCAGATCGAGCGTTTCAGCCGGCAGCGGATGGCCCTTGGCCTTGTAGGCGCAGCCGCCCACCAGCGCTTCGTCCATCGCGATGCCAAGGTCGAGCGCCTCGATCACGCGGACCGCTTCACGCGTCACTTCGGGGCCGATGCCGTCACCGGGCAAAACCGCAATTTTCATGGTATAGGCCTTTTCAATCCGATCCGATGCGCTTCAGCCTGTCGAGCAGAATCGCGCGGGCCGCCATAACATCGCGCCGCCGTTCGGCAAGCAGTTGGCTTGCGATGGCCGGCCCCTGGGCATCGAGCAGGGCGAGCAGGCCGGGCCAATCCGCCGTGGTGCCACGCGCCGGGGCCAGGCCATGGCCCGCCTCGCGCAGCAGCAGCGCTTCATAGCCGGCCAGCGCCCG
>NZ_KE148355.1:0-326 GCF_000410615.1 Novosphingobium sp. B-7
CGGACCAGCCCGGCCAGGTCGGGCCGACGCTGGGTGCCACCCGCGGCGCGATGGGGCCGTTCATGCAGCAGGGCTATGGCTATAGCGGCGCCATCGGTGGCGCGCCGGCGACGATGGGCCCGGGCGGCGCGGTGCCCGGCACGATGCAGCCCATGCCAGGCCATCTTCCGGTCGGTCCGTCCCTGCCCTGATCTCATTGAGGGCCTGATCTGATTTAGTGCATTGGCCCGGGCGGAAACAGCGCGGCATTGGCGGCGATACTGGCGATATCGACCTTGTACGCCGGGCCGCGCGGGCGCAGCGCATCAAGCTCGACATGGCTGGGC
>NZ_KE148355.1:448-9895 GCF_000410615.1 Novosphingobium sp. B-7
GATCAGGCCGCCCGGATTGGCCTGGAAATAGACCGCCGTTCCTGGCTGCACCAGCACGACCGAGGCGATGCGGCTGCGCAGATCGGCCGGCACGGCGCCCAGCCCGGTATCGAGAATGCCCGCGCCAAACGCCGCGCCGATCAGCGCGACCTTGGCGGCATGGCTGCGGGCCAGCGCGGCGCGGATGGTATCGGCCACCAGCGCATCGACAAAGGCGCGATCGCGCGTCAGGCGGAACAGCGCCGGGGAATCCACTGCCATCACCGCCAGGCCCTGGCGGCGCAGCGCCGCCACGGTGCGGCAGCCTGGGCCAAGCCGCAGGCCCATGTCGCCGGAAAAGTAGATCGCCACCAGATCCTGGCGTGGCTGGCCAAGCGCGGGGCGGTAGTGCATGGCCTGGGTATCGAAATAGCCGGCGAAATACCCGGTCGCGGCCATGGTCGCGCCTCCCAGCAAGGGCAGGGCGGCGGCAAGGGCAAACAGCTTGCGACCGGGAAAGCCAATAGCCATGATGGTCATGCCATGGCCCCCACGCCCTGTCCGGGCAGTGGGGGCAAGATTAACTCGTTGTCATGGAAGTGGCTTGTGGCCGGACGCATCCTCCTGGTTGAAGACGATCCCCAGATCGGGGACTATATCGCGCGCGGTTTTGCCGAAGAAGGCTATACCGTGGACCGCGCTGAAAACGGCCGGGACGGGCTGTTCCTGGCCACCGACAGCCAGTTCGACGTGGTCGTGCTCGATCGCATGCTGCCGGGCATGGATGGCCTCGCCGTGCTCAAGGCCCTGCGCGCGGCCGAGGTGGAAACACCGGTGATCGTGCTGTCGGCGCTGGGCAGCACCGATGATCGCGTGGCGGGCCTGACCGCCGGGGCAGACGATTACCTGGGCAAGCCGTTCTCCTTTGCCGAATTGCTGGCGCGGGTCCAGGCGCTGACCCGGCGTGGCACTGGCCGGCAAAAGGCGCAGGACACCGTGCTGCGCTGCGCCGATCTGGAACTCGACCGGCTCACCCGCCAGGTAAAGCGCGGCACGCGCAAGATCACGCTGCAACCGCGCGAGTTCCGCCTGCTCGAATACATGCTGCTGCACCAGGGCGAGGTGGTTACCCGCACCATGCTGCTGGAAGCGGTGTGGGACTATCATTTCGATCCCGGCACCAACGTGATCGACGTGCACATCAGCCGCCTGCGTCGCAAGATCGACGATGGCGAGGAACAGGCGCTGTTCCACACCGTGCGCGGCGCGGGCTATCGCATGGCGGCCGACTGAGCGTGGCCGGGCCGATGATGCCCAGATCGAACATAGGCGGGCTGTGACGATGTTCGGCCGGGCCATGCACCAGCGGCGCCTGTCGCCCACCATGCTGCGGCTGGTGGCGGCGGTCTTCGTGTTGCAGCTGCTGTCGAGCGCGGCGGCGATCTTCTTCCTGCGCACCCAGATGCTCGACGTCGTACGCGCCGATCGCGAAGACCAGGTGATCGACGTGCGCGACGATCTGCTCGCTGCGTTCTACAGCGGCGGCCGGGAATCGCTGGATGATTTCATCCGCGATCAACGCGGCAGCGTGGCCGATCCCGGTGTTTTCGTGGCGCTGGCCGGCGGCAGCGCGCCGGCGTTGACCAGCAATATCGATTTCGTCCCGGCTATTGCGCCGGGCCCACGCCCGCAATCGGTGCTGGTGCGGCGCGGCGATAGCGCCACGGATCAGGAAGCGCTGGTTCTGGCCACGACCCTGCCCGATGGGGCCAAGCTGACCGTGGGATTGATGGGCGCCAGCGAGCGGCGCTTCAACCTGGCCTTTGCTGCCGCGATCGGGCTGACCATTGCCGTGGCCGTGGCGCTGGCGCTGTTGAGCGCGGTGGTGCTGGGCGTGGCGATCAGCAGCCGGACGCATGAAATCGCCCAGGCGGCCGAGGAACTGGCCGCCGGCAATTTCGGCATGCGCCTGGCCGAGGGACAAAGCGGCGATGGCTTTGACCACCTGCGCCTGCAGATGAACCAGATGGCCGAACGGATCGCCAGCCTGGTGGCGGAACTGGGTGCGGTGTCGGGCGCGCTAGCGCACGATCTGCGCTCTCCGGTCACGCGGCTTTCGGCCGCGATCGACACGGCGCTGGCCCGCGTCGATGAACCCGGCGCGATCGAGGCGTTGCAGGCGGCGCGCGCCGATGCCGATGGGCTGCGCGCAATGCTGGAAACCGCGCTGGAAATCAGCCGTCTGGAAGGCGGCACGGCGCAGGATCGGCGCGTCTCGCTCGACCTGGCGGCAGTGGTGGCCGACATGGCCGAGCTTTACGAGCCGCTGGCCGAGCAATCGGGCGTGACCATGACGCTGGACCTGGCGCCAGCCTGGATCATGGCCGACCGCGAGCTGATTTCGCGCGCCCTGGCCAATGCGATCGACAATGCCCTGAAATATGGTGGCACGGCCATCACCCTGCGCACCTGCGTGGCAGAGGGGGAGGCCGTGCTGGAAGTGGCCGACAATGGGCCGGGCATTGCCCCGGAGGATCGCCCCCGCGTGATCGAGCGGTTCGTGCGGCTCGACAATGCCCGCACTCTGCCCGGCGGCGGTCTGGGCCTGTCGATGGTCAATGCCGTGGCGCGGCTGTATCGCGGGCGGCTGGAACTGGGCGAGGCGGCCGGCGGGGGCCTGTCGCTGACGCTGCATCTGCCGCGATAAAGCCGCGCGCCAGCAGCGAGCCAAGCGGGGCAGTTGGCCCTGCCCGCAGCCGTCCCGCCTTTCCGTTCGTCGCGCCGCGACGGGAAGGGCGGGAGGCCGGTTGCCGGGTCAGGAGGTCTTCTTGCCTTCCGGCGCGCTTACCCGGCCGGTACGCTCCAGCTTGCCCCAGCCGATGCCCAGGCCCGCCAGGGCGGCGCTGACCGCGCGGATCACCACGCCGTACATCAGCTGGCGATAGACGAAGCGCTGGCTGAGCAGCAGGAACGGCGGCAGGCGCTTTTCCCGCACGTCGAGCCGGAACGCCACCAGGCCGCAGGCGAGGTCGATCATGGTGAAGCCCAGCCAATAGGCGCCCATGCGGAGCACGTCGGTCTGCGTCTGGGCCCAGCCGTGCTGGATCACCCGCACGATCGTGCCGACGATCGAGATGCCGAGCGCCAGGTCGATCAGCGGAGAGGCGATGGCAAAGGCGATCTGGAACAGCCAGGCCTGCGGAATCCCCACGAAGGCCAGGCCCGAGGGGCGCTGCTGCGCCACCACGGCGCGATGCTTCCACAGGCATTGCAGCGTGCCGAACGCCCAGCGGAAGCGCTGCTTGCCCAAGGCGCGCAGGGTTTCGGGCGCTTCGGTCCAGGCCACGGCGTCTTCGTCATAGGCCACCTTCCAGCCGTGGCGCTGAATGGCGATGGTCAGATCCTGGTCTTCGGCCAGGGTATCTTCGGGATAGCCGCCTACATCGTTGAGCGCTTCGCGGCGCCAGGCGCCGACAGCACCGGGCACGACCATGATCGCGTCGAACCGGGTCAGCGCGCGGCGTTCGATGTTCTGCGCGGTGACATATTCCACCGCCTGCCAGCGGGTGACGAGGTTCACCCGGTTGCCGACCTTGGCATTGCCGGCCACCGCGCCGATTTCCGGCTTTTCGAACCAGCGCACCAGCTTGCCGATGGTGGCAGGTTCGAACTGGGTATCGGCATCGAGCGCGACGATGATTTCGCCATCGGCGGCGGCGAGCGCGCGGTTGAGCGCGCTGGCCTTGCCACCATTGACCAGCGTCATCAGCCGCACGCGCGGATCGTCGCCGAATGCCTTGGCCACGATCGCGCTGGTCGCGTCCTTGGATCCGTCATCGGCCACGATCACGTTGATCGCGGGATAAGTGCTTGCCAGGATGCGGTGCACCGAGGCTTCGATCACGCGCTCTTCGTTATAGGCCGGGATGATCACGGTCACGCGCGGCTGATAGGGCGTGGGATCTTCCCCGCCGTCCTTGGTGCGATTGAGCCAGGGCAGATCCAGCTTGCGCTGCGGGAACAGCGCCAAGCCGGTCAGCCCGACAGCGCGCAGCGTGCCCAGCGCAATGGCAAAGAAGAACGTCCAGTTGAGCGTGGCAAGCGCCGCAGCCAGCACGGCAAAGATGCCGATATCGAGCCGCACGGCCATGAGATCCCAGCCCTTGACCGCCGGCATCACGTCGTCCCGCTTGAGCCCCGCGAGGGTGGACACCGGCACGAAGCGATAGCCCTGCGCCTGCAACTGCTGGATGATCCGCGGCAGGGCGGCGACGGTCTGCGAACGATCGCCACCGCCATCATGCAGCAGGATCACGTTGGCAGAGCGATCGGCATTGCCCGCGTTGACCGCATCGACCGTCAGCTTCACCACCTCGTCGGCCGGGCGGCGCATCCAGTCGCCGGGATCGGCGTGCAGGCCGACAATGGTATAGCCCTGGTTCTGCGCGACCAGCGCGGGATCGAGTTCGTCGGCCGTGGTCGGTTCGGCGTCCCCGAAGTAGGGCGCGCGGAACAGGCGGGTGGATCGGCCGGTATAGGCCTCGATCAGGCGCTGCGTGGCATTGAGTTCCAGCTTGATCCCGGTCGGCGTGCTGTTGGCCATGTTGGGATGGGTATAGCTGTGGTTGCCGATCTCATCGCCGTCGGCCACCATGCGTTGCAGCAGGCCGCGATTGGCCACGCCGTTTTCGCCGATCACGAAGAACGTGCCGGGCACGTGATACTTTTCCAGGATCGCCAGAATCTGCGGCGTCCAGGTCGGATCGGGGCCATCGTCGAACGTGAGCGATACCAGCTTGGGCCGGTCGCCGGTGCGGCGCACGACATAGGGGGTGGGCAGCGAATCATAGCGTTCGCCGGTCACCAGGCCGAGGCGGTGATCGGTGGCGAGGGTGCGCGTGCCGGGCGTGGGCGTGGCATCGATGCGCAGGATTTCGCCATTGCCTTCCACGTCCACATTGCTGCTTTGCGTGATGCGCGAAAGATCGGGCAGCGTCTTGCCGCCACTGCGCCAGGTCTTGAGCACGTCCCAGAAGCCGGGATCTTCCGAACCCAGCCGCCACAACGCCACCGAGCCGAGGCCCAACTGGCGCAGCATCAGCATCTGGTTCCAGCTGGTGGCGGCATCGAGCATCCACACATCGTGGCGCACCGCCGGCGTGCCATCTTGCGTATCGGCATCGTCGGTATAGGCAAAGCCGACGTTGCCGCTGGCCTTGTCCCACGCCGGCATGGTGCCGCTGTCGTGCGCGGCCAGCCAGGCTTCTTCGATGGTCAGCGCATCGGCATGGCCTTCGTGCCAGTCATAGCCATAGCTGCCCAGCGCGACGACGACCTTGCCCGGCGCGGTGCCCTTGATCATGTCGGCCACGTGGCCCAGGAACCAGCCGTTCGAGGCGATTGGCCCGGGCTGGCCGCCCTGCCAGTGCTCGTCGTAGGCCATCAGCACGATCTTGTCGGCGACATCGGCAAAGGCGCGCGGGTGCCAGTTCTCGTCATCCACCGGCATGGTGATCGCCACCACGCGGTGCTTGGGCGCCAGGCGGGCGTGCAGGTCGGCGGTGAACTTGTGCAGCCCGGCCAGCGCGGTCTGCGGCAGGTTTTCGAAGTCGATCATCACGCCCGCATCGCCCGACTTGTCGAGCGCGGCATCGATCGCGGTGGCCAGGGCCAGGCGGCGCGCCGGGTTGGCCAGCACGGCGGCAGTGCCGGCGCCATCCCAGCCGGTGTTCTCGCGCACGTTCTGCAAGACCGGCACCACCAGCGGGCGGTGCAGCGACCCGGTAATGATCCGGCGCATCGGCGCATCGTCGGTCACCGTCAGGTTGCCGGCGTGATCGATCGACATCAGCGTGGGCGCAACCCAATCGAGCTGGCCGACGTGGTGTTGCAGCGCGCCAGCGCTTTCATCGCTGTCTGCCTGGTAGAACCCGATGGTGATCGGCGCGGTCTGCTGGCGCGCGGGCACCACGGTCGCGGGCCGGCCCAGCAGCGCGGCCAGGCGGTGGGACAGGCGGCTGACCTGGCCCTTGAGCCGCAGCGGCGCCATGTGTTCCTGGGCAAAGTTCAGCGGTTCGCGCGGCGTAACCGTGGCCACGGTGGTGGCAAAGACCACGCACATGCCAACCAGAATGGCTAATACGGCAAAGGCCAGGCGGCGGGTCCAGCGACGGCGCTGGCCGGTGGGATCGAAGAAGATGGGGCGTGACACGGCCTGGGATGTTCCGAAACGAGAGGTTTTCCGACGTACTGGATGGTATGCCGCGGAAAGGGCAAGGGCCCTGTGCGCATCGACGGCTACCGGAAAACCGGGGATCGGGAAAGCGGGGTCTGCGCCATGCGGCAGGGTGACGGCGAGCAGCCCAAGCGGAACCGGAACAGGGGACCGTCACGTCGCGGGTCCAAGCTGCTCACCGTCGAAAAGCGGTCTAGCCCGTGTGCCCTGCCGGGGGCGTGATCAAAACATTACGGTTTGGCCATGGTGCCACCCTTTGCTGCGGTTTTGCGCCCTGCATCCGGCCATCTGCCGCAAGGGAGCGGCGCGTTCAACTTGGGCCAACAAGATGCGCAGGGTTTTGGCCGCTGTCATTGGCCACAACAATCCATAGATAGGACGGGAAAGGATGGATTTCGCATGCAGCAACAGCCGGTGTTCTTTCTCTCGCACGGCGGCGGCCCCTGGCCCTGGCTCGATGGCTCGTTCCGCGAAGGCTTTGCCTGGCTGGAAGCCTCGCTCAAGGCTTTGCCCGCGCAATTGCCTGCCCGTCCGCGCGCGGTGCTGGTGGTTTCAGGCCATTGGGAAGAGCCGCAGTTCACCGTGTCGACCGCCGCGCAGCCGGGCATGGTCTATGACTATTACGGCTTTCCCGAACACACCTATCACATCCGCTATCCCGCGCCCGGTGCGCCCGATCTGGCGCGGCGCGTGGTGGAACTGGGCAAGGCAGCCGGCATCGCGATGGGCACCGATCCGACGCGCGGTTTCGACCACGGCACGTTCTCGATGCTGCAGCCGATCTGGCCCGAGGCGGATATTCCCGTGCTCAGCCTGTCGCTGCGCGCCGACTATGATGTCGCGGCGCACCTGGCGCTGGGCCGCGCCCTGGCGCCCTTGCGCGACGAAGGCGTGCTGATCATCGGGTCGGGGTTCAGCTATCACAACCTGCGCCAGTTCAACGCCGCGGCGGCGGCGCCATCGGCAGCCTTCGATGCCTGGCTGCGCCATGCCCTGATCGATCTGGCGCCGGCCGAACGCGCGGCGGCGCTGCTGGAATGGGAAAAGGCGCCGGCCGCGCGCATCTGCCATCCACAGGCCGATCACCTCATCCCGCTGATGGTTGCGGTGGGTGCGGCCGGAAATGATCCGGGCATCTGCGTCTATTCGGAAAACGACCTGCGCGGCGCGATTACCGCGTCCAGCTATCGCTTTGGCAGCGATGCCACGCCCAGCGGTTTCGATCGCATCGGCGGCAGTGGCCGCTGAAGCCGGGATGAAGGATGGCGTGCGGTTCCTGTCATGGGGAACCGCACGCCATGGCCATCAGAACGTGGCGGCCTTGATCACGAAGCGGACCGAGCGGCCCGGCATGACCACCAGATCCTTGTTGAGCGCGGTGGCCAGGCGCTGGGTATCGTCGGTCAGGTTCTGGCCCACGATCGCCAGCTCGATGCCGGGGTGGCTCTTGAACGGACGCCACGCGACATTCATGTTGAGGTTGTTGTAGCCAGCGGTGGGCGTGTCGAAATCGCCCGCCTTGTCCTGCCGGCCATAGTGGCTGAACATGATCCCGGCATCGAGCGTCTTGCCCGCCCAGGCAAAGCCGCCGCCGATGCGGTAGGGCGGGATGCGCGGCACGTTGGAGCCGTTGTCGAGCGTTGCGCGGGTGTAATCGCCCAGCACCTTGGCGGTGAACGTGCCTTCGTCGGTCTTGACCAGCTCCTGGCTCATTTCCGCTTCAAGCCCGCGGAACTTCGCGCCCTGCTGGCGATAGAACAGCTCGCGCAGTTCGCCGTCGGGGCTGGCGGTGCACACGCCATCATCATCGCAGGTGCGGCCGGTCAGCTCGCCATAGATATAGTTCTTGTACCACGTGTAATAGACCGAACCGGTGAAGGCAAAGCCGCCCTGGCGCACGCGCAGGCTGCCTTCGAGCGAATTGGCGCGCTCGATCTTGAGGTTGGGATCGCCGGTCTCAAAGGTCTGCGGGCCATCGTGGGCGCCGCGTGCGAACAGTTCGGTCAGCGCCGGCGCGCGCCCGGTGCTGGAGAAGTTGAGGCCGAACTTGACTGCCTTGATCGGCGTATAGAGCACGCCGATCGCGCCGCTCACCGGCGTGTACTTGCGCACGGTGAAGGCATCATCGGCCGGGGTGCCGGTGATGCGCACGTGTTCCACGCGGCCGCTGGCTTCCACGTGGAGCGGATCGGCGAGCTGGATTTCGGTGAACAGGTAGCCGGCGATGTTCTGGCTGGTGGCCGGGTTCAGGTAGCTGCTGTCTTCGCCCACGGCCGAGAAATCGCGGTGCTGGTATTCCACGCCCAGCGCCGTGTTGCGCACCGGGCCCATGGCATTGAGCAGCAGTTCGCCGCGGCCGTTCCATTCCTTGTTCTTGAAGGTGGTGTTGATCGAGCCATCCGGGTTCTTTTCCGAATGCTGGTAATCGCCATAGCTGCCGTCGAGCGTAAACGTCTTGAGCAGGCCCGAATCCAGCGCAAAGCTGTTGCGCGTCATCACCTTGGTCTGGCGCATGTCGATATAGGTGGTGTCGCTGGGAATGCCGTAGCGCGCGTCATAGTGCGTGACGGCCAGGCCCACGTGGCTCTTGTCGCCAGGCAGGAAATACGAGCCACCGACAGAGCCGCCCCAGCCGTTGAACCAGGAGTTCTGCTGGGTGCCGAGCGGGGTGTCATAGTTGTCGGTGGTGCGCCAGAACCCGTCGGCATGCAGGGCCAGCTGGCCAGCCTTGCCATCGACCAGCGCTGCGGTTTCGACGCCCTTGTTCACCGTGGTGTAGCTGGTGCTGGCTTCGGCCGAGATCGCCTCGGTCGGCAGGGTGGTGGGCACGCGGTTGTTGATCGTGTTGACCACGCCGCCGATTGCCTGGCTGCCATAGCGCAGCGTGGCCGCGCCGCGCACCACTTCGATCGAGCGGGCCGAGAGCGGATCGATGGGAATGCCGTGGTCGGGGCCGATGTCCGACACGTCGGAGCTGGACGTGCCGTCTTCGAGCAGGCGCACGCGGTTGCTGTCCATGCCGCGAATGATCGGGCGGCTGGCGCCAGAGGCAAAGCCCGTGGACGATACGCCGGGCACATCGCGCAGGGCATCGGCAATGCTGGCACCGCCGGCGCGCGAGATCGCATCGGCATCGACGCGCGCAGAAACCGTGGGCGTATCATCGATGGTGTGGCCAAACGGCGTGGCGGTGACCACGATCGGCATGGCATTGCTGCTGCCGCCGCCCGCCG
>NZ_KE148355.1:9916-35776 GCF_000410615.1 Novosphingobium sp. B-7
GCCATCGGCCGCGCCGTCGCTGGCAGGCGCGTCGGCCGCTGGGGCATCAGCCGCCGGGGACGGGGCATCGGCCCAGGCCACAGCAGGGGCCAGAGCCAGGACCGCTGATCCCAGCATCAGGATGGAACGCATCGAAATCTCCTCCATAAACCTTGCATGCACCCACGCTGGCGCGCTGTTGGCAGCGCCGCCTGACGCAGGCGTGGTGTTCGTCGGCCTCTCCGCCGGGTTCGTTCCACTTGTTCGGGAACGATATAACATTTCATCATTGCAGCCAGCAAGGGCCGCTTGCGGCGCTTTCTGGCCCTATTTTACCTGAACGTAACATGAAGCAATGTCAGGAAATGCCGCTGCCCGCGTCACTTACCGCAAGGGCGGCGGCGCGGCGGGGCATGAAAAGGCCCGCCGGGAATGCCGGCGGGCCTTTTGCAATGCATGTCCTGGCGCGGCGCGATCAGCCCGGGATGGATGCGCGGGCAGCAGCGCCATCGCCCTGCGGCGCGGCGAGGATGTCCTTGACCTGGGCGCCCTTGGCGACGGTCTTGGTCTGCGGATCGCCCACCGTGCTGCGGATGCCGACGGCCGAAGCGCCAGCCTTGCCCAGGGTGTCGGTCTCCACCGCGCTGCGCGGTGCGGGGCCGCCGAACAGGGCATCGAGCGCCTGCTTCGACGAATCGACATCCTGCGGACGCGGCGCGCCGGGGTTGGGCGGGGTCAGCGCGAAATCGGGCGGAACGACCAGCGGCGCCTGGCGGCTGACGGCGAATTCGTCAGGGCGCACGCGGTTGAACAGCGAGCTGTTGGAGCTGCACGCAGCCAAAAAGCTCCCGGCCGAAACGAGAAAGGCAAGGGCGACGGCTTTGCGCATTACTTAAATCTCCGTTGGGCTGGGGCTGCCCGGCTCGCGCTTTTCGCGCGAAAACAGCGAACGGGCAAGCAGGATCAGCACGCCCAGCGTGATTGCCGCGTCCGCCAGGTTGAAAATCTGGAAGGGCCGAACCTCACCGAAATGCAGATCGGCATAGTCGATCACATAGCCACGGGTGAAGCGGTCATAGATGTTGCCCATCGCCCCGCCCAGGATCACGGCGAGGCCAGCCAGCTCGCCCATGGCCTTTTCGCGCAGCATCCAGATCGCCACGCCCAGCGCGATCAGCCCGGTCATCGCCAGCAGCGCCAGCCGGCCCTCGCTGGAACTGGCGCTGAGCAGGCCCAGCGAAACGCCCAGGTTCTGCGTCCAGCGCAGGCTGAAAAAGCTGGTGATGTAGATCGCGCCCTGTTCGGGCAGGGCCAGCGGCCCGGCGATCCACGCTTTCACCCCCCGGTCCACCGCAAAGGTGGCCAGGGCCAGGGCGAACCCGGCCAGGCGGTTGCGCGTCAGCAGGCTCACGCGGCGTGCTCGTCGATGGCGGCAACCACGCTTTCGCAGCGGCCGCACAGCGCGCCGTCTTCGGTCACTTCGGGAAGGTGGCGCCAGCAACGGCCGCACTTGTGGTCATCGGTTCGGGTCACGGAAAGCTCCTGCCCACGCGCAACTGTCGCGCTGATGAACAGTTCCGCCAGGCCGCCTTCGGCTTCGGGGGCGTCGGCCGGCACGGTGACCTTGGCTTCCAGGCCCGAACCCAGCACCTTTTCGCGGCGCAGCGGCTCGATCGCCTCGTTCACGCTGGTGCGCAGTGCGCGCAGGCGTTCCCACTGCGCCATGTCGGCCTCTGCCGCCGGCAGTTCGGGCCATTCCAGCAGGTGGACCGAGGTGCCGGGATAGCGGCTCTGCCACACTTCCTCGGCCGTGAAGACCATGACCGGCGCGCCATAGCGCACCAGCGCGTGGAACAGCACGTCGAGCACGGTGCGATAGGCGCGGCGCTTGGCATCGGCCGGCGCATCGCAATAGAGGCTGTCCTTGCGGATATCGAAGAAGAACGCCGACAGGTCTTCGTTGCAGAACTCGGTCAGGCTGCGGACATACGTGTTGAAGTCATAGTCCGCCACGGCCTGGCGCAGGGTTGCGTCGAGCCCAGCGAGGCGGGCCAGCATGTAGCGCTCCAGTTCGGGCATGTCCTGCGGGGCCACGCGCTCGTCTTCGCTGAACCCGTCGAGCGCGCCCAGCAGATAGCGATAGGTGTTGCGCAGCTTGCGATACTGGTCGGCCACGCCGGCGAGGATTTCCTTGCCGATGCGGTGATCCTCGGTGAAATCCACCGACAGCGCCCACAGTCGCAGGATATCGGCGCCGTAATCGCGCATCAGGTCCAGCGGGCTGATCGTGTTGCCCAGCGACTTGGACATCTTGAGGCCCTTGGCGTCCATGGTGAAGCCGTGGGTGAGCACGGCATCATAGGGCGCACGGCCACGCGTGGCGCAGCTTTCGAGCAGCGAGGACTGGAACCAGCCGCGATGCTGGTCGCTGCCTTCCAGGTAGAGATCGGCCGGCCAGCGCAGTTCGGGCCAGCGCCCGGATTCCAGCACGAAGGCGTGGGTGGAACCCGAATCGAACCACACGTCGAGAATGTCGGTGATGCGCTCGTAATCGTCGGCACTGTAATCGGCGCCGAGGTATTCCTGCGCGCGCTCGTCGTCCCACGCGTCGACGCCTTCGGCCATGATCCCGGCGATGATCCGGGCGTTGACCGCGGGATCAGCCAGGTACTGGCCGGTCTGGCGGTTGACGAACAGCGTGATCGGCACGCCCCAGGCGCGCTGGCGCGACAGCACCCAGTCAGGCCGCCCTTCGACCATGGCGCCGATACGGTTGCGGCCCTTTTCCGGCACGAAGCGGGTGGCCGCGATCGCCGCCACGGCCTTTTCGCGCAGGGTGCCATCGGCGCGCGCCTGGTCCATCGGCACGAACCACTGCGGCGTGCAGCGGAAGATCACCTTGGCCTTCGACCGCCACGAGTGGGGATAGGAATGCTTGTAGTCCGCGCTTGCGGCCATCAGCGCGCCCACTTCGGCCAGGGCCGTGCAGATCGGGCCATCCGGCGCGTTGAACTTGGGATTGATCACGCTACCCTGGCCAGCCAGCCAGCCCCAGTCTTCGCGATACTTGCCATCAGCCGTGACGGCGAACTTGGGCTCGATCCCGTGCGCCTTGCACAGCTCAAAGTCGTCCTCGCCATGGTCGGGCGCCATGTGCACCAGGCCGGTGCCCGATTCGGTGGTGACGAAATCGCCGGCGAGCAGCGGGCGCGGCTCGGCAAAGAAGCCGCCGAGCGCATGCATCGGGTGGCGGGCGACGGTGCCGGAAAGGTCAGCGCCTTTACCGGTCCACAGCGGGGCTTCGAGTGTCACGCCAAAGCGCGTGGCTGCCGCCTCGGCCAGCGGCGCTGCCAGCAGCACGCGCTTGTCGCCGGCCTGCACCAACACGTAATCGACCTCAGGCCCATAGGCGAGCGCCTGGTTCACTGGGATTGTCCACGGCGTGGTGGTCCAGATCACCGCATAGGCACCCTTGAGCGCTTCGATCGGCGAATCCGTGATCTCGAACGCCACGTCGATCTGGGTGGAAACGATGTCCTCGTATTCCACTTCGGCTTCGGCCAGCGCGGTCTTTTCCACCGGGCTCCACATCACCGGCTTGGCGCCGCGATAGAGCTGGCCAGATTCGGCGAACTTGAGCAGTTCGCCCACGATCGTCGCTTCGGCCTGGAAATCCATGGTCAGGTAGGGGCGGTCCCAGGCGGCGTTGATGCCCAGGCGCTTCAGCTGCTCGCGCTGCACGTCCACCCACTTCTGGGCATAGGCGCGGCATTCGGCGCGGAATTCCTTGGGCGGAACCTCGTCCTTGTTCTTCTTCTTCTTGCGGTATTCTTCCTCGACCTTCCACTCGATGGGCAGGCCGTGGCAGTCCCAGCCAGGCACATAGGGCGCGTCCTTGCCCAGCAGGGTCTGGGTGCGCACCACCATGTCTTTGAGGATATGGTTCAGCGCATGGCCGATGTGCATGTCGCCATTGGCATAGGGCGGGCCATCGTGAAGGATGAACTTTTCCCGACCGTCGCGCGCGGCGCGCAACTGGCCATAAATGTCCTCGTCCTGCCACCGCGCGAGAATCCCCGGCTCCTTTTGCGGGAGCCCGGCCTTCATGGGAAAATCGGTCTTCGGCAGGAAGACGGTCGATCGATAGTCGCGCGTTTCGGTCATGATCGGCGGGCCTTAGCGATCTGTGCGGATTCCTGCAAATGCCGGATGCAGGCAAATGCGGGCCATGCGGCTTCTCACTCCCCCTCACATCCATCATTCCACGTCACCCCGGGCTTGACCGGGGTCCCGCTATTCTTCGACGAACAGCGGAAGGTGGCCAAAAGAAGCTGGACCCCGGATCAAGTCCGGGGTGACGAACAGGTTGGGGTTGGGAGTGGGGGCGACACTGCCTCCCATCATGGCGTGTTCTCGTCGCGGTCCTGCGCGGCGACGGCTTCGGCGTTGGTGCGCGCGTCCATGTCGGGGCGCAGGGCGGGGCCGACGGTCCAGAAATTGTCGATCAGCACGGTGCCGTGGAACGATGCGGGCACTTGCGGCAGTTCGCGCGCGTGGCGCAGGCCGGTGCCCAGGGCATCGCCGCTGCCTTCGCTGGCCACCGCCATGACATGGCCGCCCACGCCCTCGATCCGCTGCTGCACGCGGTTGGGCCAGCCCCACAGCGTCATCGCGCCCTTGGGAAAGCTGTCTTCGAGCGCGGCGATCATCGTGGCGCCCTGGCAGCTGGCCGGCACCAGCGAGGTCCAGCCCTTCCAGCGATAATCGTTGGTGCAGGTGCGGCTTTGGACAGGGTCGATCGTCCAGGCGCCGGGCAGCGCCTGGTTCACCGCTGCCACCAGCGCGGCATTGCCGACAAAGCCCTCGCCCAGCGTGCGTGCATCGTGGCCATTGCGCTTGAGCGCGTCGACCAGCAGCGGCACGGCGGCCACGTCGTTGCCGGGAAAGCGATAGATAAAGCGGCCGCTCGCGCTTGCGGCCAGGATCTCGTCGAGCGAGGGGATCAGCCCGCGCCCCTTGCCGCGCAGGGGAAAGGTCTTGCCGCCATCGGCGCTATAGCCATAGCCCGCGTCGAGCCGGGCCAGCCCGGCCATGGTCATCTGCGTGACCGGGCCGGTCGCCTCGGTCCGGCAACCCAGATCGGCGTCGGGATAGAGCGCGAGGTGGTTGTCGGCCGTGCGCACCACGTCGATCGCCACGTAATCGGCGCCCATGCGCCGCGCTGTGAACACCGAGCGGGCGGTATCTTCGAGAATGGCGTGGAGTGGGGGGAGGATTTCCCGCGCCGGGCAAGGGGCATTGCGCCCGCCCGGCTGGTAATCCTGGGTGATGCCGCCGTTGGCGATCAGGCGCGGCCGGCCGGGCGCCGCGGTCACGATCCAGCTGGCATTGACGAAGGTGAGCACCAGAAAGGCCAGCGCCCCGGTAAACAGAGCGCCCCGCAACCACACCATGCCATGTCCTTTCGCCCGGCTCCGCACATTCGAGCCCTGCGCGATCAAGCCGTGGCGCGCCAGGCTGTCAACCAGGCAGCCCGTGATCGCGTCAGAATGGAAGAAAAATCAGGCGCTTTCCAGCAGTCGCCGTGCTTCCAGGCAATCGCGCGCCATTTGCGCCACCAGCGCATCCAGGCTGTCGAACTTGGCCTCGGGGCGCAGGAAGTGGTGAAAGCTGACCTCGATTTCCTGGCCATAGAGATCGCCGGTGAAATCGAAGAAGTGCGGCTCCAGCAGTTCCTTGGGCGGATCGAACGTGGGGCGGATGCCCACGTTGGCCGCACCGAGCAGTTCGCGCCCGTCGCACAGGCGGCCCTTGACGGCATAGATGCCATAGGCCGGGCGCAGATACTTGCCCATGGCCAGGTTGGCGGTGGGGAAATTGATCGTGCGGCCAACCTTGTCGCCATGCTGGACAATGCCGCGAATGGCAAAGGGCCGCGTCAGCAGCGCCGCCGCCGTGGTGCAATCGCCGGCCTTGAGCGCTTCGCGCACGCGGCTCGAAGACACCACCACTCCGTCGCGCTGCACCGGGCCCACCGCGCGGGCGGCAAGCCCGTATTGCGCGCCCAGTTCGCGCAGCACGGAGATGTTGCCGCCGCGCTGCTTGCCAAAGGTGAAATCCTCGCCGGTCACCACGCCGGCGGCGCCGATGCGATCGGCCAGCAGCTGGCCCACGAAATCCTGCGCGCTGGTCTGGGCCAGGGTGGCGTCGAATTCGAACACCAGCATGGCATCGGCGCCAGCGACGGCGAACAGTTCCTGCCGCTGGTCGAGCGAGGTGAGGCGGAACGGCGGCGCCTTGGGATCGAAATGGCAGACCGGATGGGGATCGAACGTGGCGATCATCACCAGGCGGCCCTCGGCCCGCGCCCAGCGCACCGCTTCGGCCACCACGGCCTGGTGGCCCAGGTGGAACCCGTCGAAATTGCCCAGCGCCACGATGGCGCCGCGCCAGTTTTCAGGCACGCGCTCGCGTGCATAGAGCCGGATCATGGCGTGCTGCCTTCTTGTTGTGCATCGGCCCGTTCCAGCGTGACAAAGGCAAAGGCCGGGTGGCCGGGGCCGGCCTCATGCTCGCTGCGGGCAATCTCGTGCCAGGCGGCATTGGGATAGGGCATCGTCGTATCGCCGCCAAACGCGCCATGCACTTCGGTCAGTTCAAAGCGGCTGGCCAGCGGCGCAAACAGCGCGAGCATTTCCGCCCCGCCGATCACCGCGACTTCCGCCTCGTCGGCCACGCTCGCCAGCGCTTCGGCCAGGCTGTGGACCACCTGCGCGCCCGGCGCCGACCAGGCCGCATCGCGGGTCAGCACCACATGGCGGCGGCCGGGCAGCAGGCCGGGCAGCGATTCGAATGTCTTGCGGCCCATGATCATCGGCTTGCCCATGGTCAGGGCCTTGAACCGCTTGAGATCGGCGGGGATGTGCCAGGCGAGCTTGCCCTTGTCGCCGATCGTGCCGTCCTGGGCCCGCGCCACGATCAGGAACAACGCCGCGCCCATGGCTTACTGCACCAGCCGGGTAACATGGCCCATCTTGCGGCCCGGGCGCGTTTCCGCCTTGCCATAGAGGTGCAGGTGATTGGCCGGATCAGCCAGCAGTTGCGGCCAGGCATCGGCCGCTTCGCCGATCAGGTTGTCCATCACCGCGCCCTGGGTGACGAGTTCGGTGCTGCCCAGCGGCAGGCCGAGGATCGCGCGCACGTGATTCTCGAACTGGCTGGCGATGGCCCCTTCGATGCTCCAGTGCCCGGAATTGTGCACGCGCGGCGCCATTTCGTTGAACACCGGGCCATCCTGCGTCGCAAAGAATTCCAGCGTCAGCACGCCGACATAGTCCAGCGCGGCGGCCACTTGCTTGGCCAGCGCGCGCGCGGCGGGCACTTGCGCGGCGATCTCGGCCGGGGCCGGCACGGTGGAGCGCGCCAGGATGCCGTCTTCGTGCTCGTTGCGGGCGCTGTCCCAGAACTGCACGCTGCCATCCTGGGCGCGGACCAGAATCACCGAGAATTCGCCGAAGAACTCGACAAAGCCTTCATAGATCAGCGGCACGGCGGGCAAGTCCAGCCCGGCGGCGTCGGCCGGGGTCATGATGCGCCACTGGCCCTTGCCGTCATAGCCATCGCGCCGGGTCTTGAGAATGCCGGGGGCACCGATCGTTGCCACGGCGCGGGCAAGATCCTCCGCCCCGTCCACCTGCATCCACGGCGCCGGGCGGCCGCCCAGCGTTTCCACGAACGATTTCTCGTTCACCCGGTCCTGCGCCACTTCCAGCGCGCGCGCGGGCGGGAACAGCGCGGCATGGGGCAGGATCGCGGCCAGCGGCGCGGCGGCCACGTTCTCGAATTCATAAGTGACGACCGCGACTTGCGCCGCAAAGGCGGCCAGCGCGGCTTCATCGTCATAGGCGCCCTGGGTATAGGCCGCGCTTACCTGCGCCGCGACGGATTCCGCACGCGGTTCGGGGGCATAGACATGCGCGCAATAGCCCAGCTGCGCGGCGGCCAGGGCCATCATCCGGCCCAGTTGCCCGCCGCCCAGGATGCCGATCGTCGCGCCAGGGCCAAACGTCTTCATTGCGGACGCTCGGCCACGGCATCCGTCTGCGCCTGGCGGAACGCGATGAGCCGCTGCGCCAGCGCCGTGTCGGTCGTCGCCAGGATCGATGCCGCCAGGATGCCGGCGTTGGTGGCGCCCGGCGCGCCGATCGCCAGCGTGCCCACCGGAATGCCGCCGGGCATCTGCACGATCGAGAGCAGGCTATCCATGCCCTTGAGCGCCTTGGATTCCACCGGCACGCCCAGCACGGGCAGATGCGTCATCGATGCGACCATGCCCGGCAGGTGCGCCGCGCCGCCGGCCCCGGCGATCACCACCTTGAAGCCGGCGGTGTGCGCGGTCTTGGCAAAGTCCACCAGCCGATCAGGCGTGCGGTGGGCCGAAACGATGCGGCATTCGTGGGCCACCCCCAGCTTTTCCAGCACGGCGGCGGCGTTCTTCATCGTTTCCCAGTCGGACTGGCTGCCCATGATGATGGCAACCTGCGCGCCGACTTGCGCACTTTCACTCATCCCAAATCCCCCATCGGGCGTCGGTGCGCTCCTCAGCGCTCCGACAGGTAATAGCGTTCCACTTCGGCCAGGTTGTCGTCCAGTTCATAGACGATCGGCTGGCCGGTGGGGATTTCCAGGCCGGTGATATCGGCATCGGAAATGCCCGACAGGTGCTTGACCAGCGCGCGCAGCGAATTGCCATGGGCCGAAACGATCACGGTTTCCCCGGCCTTGAGGGCGGGCACGATCAGCTCTTCATAGGCCGGCAGCACGCGCGCGATGGTGTCCTTGAGGCTTTCGGTGGCGGGCACAGGAATGCCGGCATAGCGCGGATCGCTGGCCAGATCGAACGCGCTGCCCGCTTCGAGCACCGGCGGCGGAATGTCGAAGCTGCGGCGCCATACCTTGACCTGCTCGTCACCATGCTTGGCGGCGGTTTCGGCCTTGTCGAGGCCGGTCAGCCCGCCATAGTGCCGCTCGTTGAGGCGCCAGTCCTTGGTTTCGGGCACCCACAGGCGGCCGGCCGCTTCCAGCGCCAGGTGCAGCGTCTTGATCGCGCGGGTCTGGAGCGAGGTGAACGCGACAGTGGGTAGCACGCCCTTGTCTTTCAGCAGCTGGCCGGCGGCAAAGGCCTCGGCCGCGCCCTTTTCGGTCACATCCACGTCCCACCAGCCGGTGAAGCGGTTTTCCAGGTTCCATTGCGACTGGCCGTGACGAATCAGGATCAAACGGGGCATCGAGGCTTCCTGCTGCAAGAAAGGAGACAAGAGAACGCGGCCCCTAGCGGGCCGGGGGCGATTTGGAAAGGCGAGTCACGCCGATTCGCCGCCATTCTCCCCGCGCTGCGGCGCCATTTCTTCTTGGGTCTCTGAAAGCGCGCGCGCCTGTGCTTTGCGGCGGCGCAGGTTCTCGCGCAGGCGCTGGGCAAGGCGCTCTTCGCGGCGGGCGGCAGGCGATGGGGTTTTCGACAGGTTCATGGCCATGGTTCTTTGCCGCGCGAATTTTTTGCCGGCAACCCCGCTTGACTTTGCCAACCCGTGCGGCCAATAGCGCGCCTCCACCGGCGGCAAGGCCCCGATGGCACGAAGCCCAGGCGCCCGGCGCCCCGGCTTTCGCGGAAATGGTGTGCTGCTGTAGCTCAGTGGTAGAGCGCATCCTTGGTAAGGCTGAGGTCGGGAGTTCAATCCTCCCCAGCAGCACCATTTCCCGGCAAACCCAGCCAGATCAAAACATTCGCGCTCAGGCCTGCAGGTCGGCCCATTCGGGATGGCGGCGGAATTGCGCGGCAACATAGCTGCACGCCGGCACCACTTTCCAGCCCTGCTCGCGCGCATCGGCAATAAGTGCGTCCACCAGCCGTGCGGCCACGCCGCGCCCACCGATGGCGCTGGGCACCAGGGTGTGATCGGCCACGACCACGCCGGGCGCCGCCTCGCGCCAGGTCAGCACGCCTTGGGCGGATTCATTGGCCACGCTGGCATGATAGGCGCCGTGGCTGCCCTGGTTGTCGTGGGTGATGGAAACGGTCTGGTCCACGGCAGTTCTCCCTGCACCCTGCAACAACGGGTGGCTTGACCGCACAACGCCTTCGCAGGCAGTGCGGTTTCCATGCATTTCTTCTCTGACAACGCCGCGTCCGTCCACCCCCGCGTCTGGGCCGCGATGCAGGCCGCCGACGCGCCCGACTTTCCCTATGATGCCGATGCGCAGAGCCGCGCGCTGGACGAGGCGTTTTCCGCGCTGTTCGGCACGCCCTGCGCCGCGCTGTGGGTGGCCACCGGCACGGCGGCCAATTGCCTGGCACTGAGCGCGATGGTGCCGCCGCACGGCGCCGTGGTCTGCCACCGCGAGGCGCATATCGAGATGGACGAGGGCGGCGCGCCGGGCTTTTTCACCCATGGCGCCAAGCTGATCCTGGCCCAGGGCGATGGCGCGCTGTTGACGCCCGAAAGCATTGCCGCCGCGATCGATCCGATTCGCCCCGGTGTGCACCAGGTGCAGCCGCATGCCATCTCGATCACCCAGGCCAGCGAATATGGCCGCGCCTATCGCCCGCACGAAGTGGCCGCGATCGGCTCGCTGGCACGCACGCGCGGCCTGATGCTGCACATGGATGGCGCGCGCTTTGCCAATGCCGTGGCGTTCCTCGATTGCGATCCTGCCGCGCTCACCGCGCAGGCGGGCGTCGATGCCTTGAGCTTTGGCTTCGTCAAGAACGGCGGCCTGGGGGCAGAGGCGATCGTGCTGTTCGACGAGGATCTGGCCGATGTGATCCGCTTCCGCCGCAAGCGCGCCGGGCATCTGCAATCCAAGGGCCGCTATCTGGCGGCGCAGATCCTGGCCATGCTGGAGCATGACCTGTGGCTGGCCAATGCCCGTGCCGCCAATGCCGCCGCGCAGGAACTGGCCACGGCCTGCGCCGGACGCCTGCTGCACGCGGTAGAGGCGAACGAGCTGTTCGTGACGCTGAGCGATGTGGAAAAGACCACGCTGCGCGGCATGGGGTTTGATTTCTATGATTGGCCCGCGCCAGTCGGCACGCCGGGTGCGGCGCGGCTGGTGACGGCCTGGAACAGCGATCCGGCCCATGTTGCCGCGCTGGCCCGCGCGATTCGCACGCTGTGAGCGCAGCCTCTCCCGCCCCGCCGGAAAGCCTGTGGCGGCCGCGCGTGGTTATCCCGTTCCTGGCCGTGGCGCTGATCTGGGGCTCCACCTGGCTGGTGATCAAGGGACAGGCCGGCAGCGTGCCGCCAAGCTGGTCTGTGTGCTATCGCTTTGCCTTGGCGGCGCTGGGCACCTTTGTGCTGGCCTTGCTGCGAAGGGATCGCCTCGCGCTCGATCGCCAGGGCTGGACGCTGGCCCTGGGCATCGGCTTCTTTCACTTCACGATCAATTACCAGTTCCTTTATCCCGCCGAACAGCACCTGACATCGGGGCTGGTGGCAGTGCTTTATGCCCTGCTGATGGTGCCCAACGCCGTGCTGGCCCACGTCTTCCTGAAGCAAAGGGTGCCGCGCGGGTTCTGGGCCGGTTCAGCCGTGGCGCTGGCGGGGATTGCCCTGCTGGTCCTGCACGAAGTCCGCGTGGCGCCGGCCACCACCACGCCATGGCTGGGCATCGCCATGGTGACGGTCTCGATCCTGGCGGCATCGGTGGCCAACGTGATCCAGGCCTCGGGCCCGGCGCGGGCGCGACCGGTGGTGCCGATCCTGGCCTGGGCCATGACCATCGGCGCGCTGGTCGATGGTCTGGTGGCGCTGGTGCTGGCCGGGCCGCCGACGGTCGACTGGACCTGGCCCTATGTCTCGGGCGTGCTCTATCTGGCGATCGTGGGGTCGGTGATCACGTTCCCGCTCTATTTCCAGCTGCTCAAAGACATGGGCGCGGGCCGCGCGGCGTATAATGGCGTGCTGGTGCCGGTGGTGGCCATGGCGCTGTCGACCGTGTTCGAGGATTACCGCTGGTCGCTGCTGGCGGCAGGTGGCTCTGTCCTGGCGATGGTCGGGCTGGTCATGGCGCTCAAAGCCCGCAACCCTTCGCGATAGGTGGGATAGGCCGGGCGCCAGCCCAGCACGCGGCGCGCCTTGCCCGCAGCAACGCGGCGGCTTTCGGCATAAAACCCCCGCGCCATGGGCGAAAGCTGCGCTTCATCGGCGGTGAGCAGCGGCGGCAGGGGCAAGCCGGTGAGCCGCGCGGCCTCTTCCACCACGGCGTTCTGGCTGGCCGGTTCGTCGTCGGCCAGATTATAGACGCCGGGCGGCCCGGCAAAGGCGGCGATCGTGGCGCCGGCGATATCGTCCACATGGATGCGGCTGAACACCTGGTCGCGGGCGATGATGCGATGCGCGGTGCCTTCGCGCAGCTTGTCGATCACGCTGCGCCCTGGGCCATAGATGCCGGGCAGGCGCAGCACGCGCACGCGAGGATCGAGCGCCTGCCAAGCCAGGTCTGCCGCCACACGCGCGGAACGCCGCCCGCCGCCGATCGGTGCGGTTTCATCCACCCAGGCGCCGCGCGCATCGCCATAGACCCCGGTGGACGACCAATAGCCGATCCACGCGCCCGGCCAGTTGGCTAGTGCCGCGCCATAGGTTCCCAGCACCGGATCGCCGCCTTCGCGCGCAGGCGGGACCGAAGACAACACATGGCTGGCCTGCGCCAGGGCGGCGTGGACGGCGGCGCTATCGGCAAAGTCGATCGTGCCGGCGCGGCCGGTGCCGCTGACCTGCCAGCCTTGCGCGCGCAGGGCCTTGGCCAGGACTTGCGCGGCATAGCCCATGCCGAAGATGAACAGGTGGCCTTCTTGCGCTGTATCTGCTTGTTCCTTGTCACCCCGGACTTGATCCGGGGTTCCGCTGTGTTTGCTATCGGTCATCGGTTGCGCGAGGCCTCCACCACCCCAGCCCCTTCTTGCGAAGCAGAGAGGGCTTAAAACCGGCAATTATCCCCTGTTTCCGATTTGCTCAATTGCCCCAAGGCCTGCGGCTTCCTAAGTCAGGGCCATGAAGGATTCAGCCAGCCAGCCGCCCGTCGTGATCCAGCGCGCCGATTATCGCCCGCCTGCCTGGCTGGTGCCCGATATCGCGCTCGATTTCCTGCTCGATCTTGCCGCCACGCAGGTGACGGCGACGCTCGATGTGGAGCGCAACGCGGCTGGCGATGGCGGGCCGCTGCGCCTCAACGGCGATGGCCTGGTGGCGCAGAGCGTCTCCGTGGATGGCGAGCCGCACAGTGCCTGGTCCATGGATGGCGACGATCTGGTGGTGGAACTGCCGGGCGATGCCCATCAGGTGACGATCGAAACCACGATCGATCCCACGGCCAATACCCAGTTGTCCGGCCTCTATGCCTCGGGCGGGCTGCTGTGCACCCAGTGCGAGGCCGAGGGCTTTCGCCGCATCACCTTCTTCCCTGACCGGCCCGACGTGCTCAGCCGCTATACCGTCACGCTCACGGCGGACAAGGCGGCGTTCCCGGTGCTGCTGTCGAACGGCAATCCGATGGACAGCGGCGAGGAAGACGATGGCACGCACTGGGCGATCTGGCACGATCCCTGGCCCAAGCCGTCGTACCTCTTTGCTCTGGTCGCCGGCGATCTGATTGCCACGCGTGATCGCTTCACCACCATGTCGGGGCGCGAGGTTGACCTGGCGATCTGGGTGCGGGCCGGCGACGAAACCCGCACTGCTCATGCCATGCGCGCGCTGATCGCCTCGATGGCCTGGGACGAAAAGGTCTATGGCCGGGAATACGATCTCGACCTGTTCAACATCGTGGCGGTTTCCGATTTCAACGCCGGGGCGATGGAGAACAAGGGGCTGAACATCTTCAACACCCGCTATATCCTGGCCGACCCGGAAACCGCGACCGATGCCGATTACGATGGCGTCGAAGGCGTGGTGGCGCACGAGTATTTCCACAACTGGTCGGGCAACCGCGTAACCTGCCGCGACTGGTTCCAGCTTTCCCTGAAGGAAGGCTTCACCGTGCTGCGCGACCAGCAGTTCTCGGCTGATCAGGGCTCTGCCCCGGTCAAGCGGATCGAGGATGTGCGCGTGTTGCGCAGCGCCCAGTTCCCTGAGGATTCGGGGCCGCTGGCGCATCCGATCCGGCCGGATTCCTATCAGGAAATCAGCAATTTCTACACGGCAACCGTCTATAACAAGGGCGCCGAGGTGATCCGCATGATGACGGTGCTGGCCGGCCCGGAGCGGTTCCGCGCGGGGACGGACCTTTATTTCGAGCGCCACGATGGCGATGCCGCGACGTGCGAGGATTTCGTCACCGCGATGGAGGATGGCGCCGGGCTTGACCTGAAGCAGTTCCGCCGCTGGTACGAGCAGGCCGGCACGCCGCAGGTGGACGTGGGCATGACCCACGATGCCGCCAGCGGCACGGTGACCCTGGCGTTCAAGCAGACCGTGCCGCCCACGCCGGGCCAGCCGGTCAAGCAGCCGATGGTCATCCCGCTGCGCACGGCGCTGTTCGATCGCGCCACCGGCCGCCATGGCGGCGAACACCTCATCGTGCTGGCTGATGCGGCGCAGACCTTTACCTTTGACGGCTTTGCCCAGGCGCCGGTGCTGTCGATCAACCGTGGGTTTTCGGCGCCCGTGGCGATCAATGCGCCGCAAAGCGTGGAAGACCTGGTGTTCCTCGCCGGCCACGATGACGATGCCTTTGCCCGCTATGAAGCGATGCAGCAACTGGTGGTGCAGCATCTGGTAGCGGCGGTCGAAGGGCGGCTCGATGATGCATCGCGCGAGGCTGGCCGCGCCGCGATCGGCGGGGCGCTGGGCGCGATCCTGGCCGATGCCGCGCTGGATGACCTGATGCGCGGCGAACTGGTCATGCTGCCGGGCGAGGCCTATCTGGCCGAGCAGATCAATCCGGTCGATCCGGCGCGTGTTCACGCCGAACGGGAAGCGCTCAAGGCCTGGCTGGGCCGCGAACTGGGTGACGCTTGGCGCGGCCTGCATGATCGCTGCACGGCGGTGCCCTATGGCCTCGACGCTGCCGCGCGCGGCGCGCGCAAGCTCAAGACGCAGGCGCTGGTCTATCTTGCGGCTGCCGACCCGGCCGAGGCGGCGCAGCGCGCCAAGGCGCAGTATGACGCGGCCGACAACATGACCGATCGCCAAGGCGCGCTGATGGTGCTGTGTGGGCTGGACGTGCCCGCGCGCGACGACGCGCTGGCGCATTTCCACGCTCGTTTTGCCGATAACCGGCTGGTGATCGACAAGTGGTTCTCGCTCCAGGCCGGCTCGCTGCACCCGCGCGCGCTCGATCATGTGCGCGCCCTGGCGCAGCATGCCGATTTCACCCTGACCAACCCCAATCGCGTGCGGGCGCTCTACATGGCGTTTGCCGCCAATCCCCAGGCGTTCCATGCGGCCGATGGCGCCGGCTATGCGCTGATTGCCGATCTGATCCTGGCACTCGATCCGATCAACGGCAACGTGGCGGCACGGTTCGTGGCGCCACTGGGCCGCTGGCGGCGGATCGAGCCGGTCCGCGCCGCGCTGATGCGTGCGCAGCTGGAGCGGATCGCTGCCGCGCCGCGCCTGTCGCGCGATGTGCGCGAACAGGTGAGCAAGAGCCTGGAAGGATGAGCGTAGAGGTTCTCACCCATCCCGCGCTGGACGGCGCCGTCCATGGTTTCCTCGGGCGGCGGGGCGGGGTTTCTGCTGGCATTCATGCCGGGCTCAACGTGGGCTGGGGCAGCGAGGATGATCCGGCCGCCACGGCCGAAAACCGCCGCCGCGCGACTGCGGCGGTGCTGCCGGGGGCCACGCTGGTGTGCGCCTATCAGGTGCATTCGGCCGATGTCATCACCGTGGACCAGCCGTGGGACGAGGCAGACCGCCCGCGTGGTGATGCTCTCGTCACCCGCCAGCGCGGCGTGCTGCTGGGCATTTTGACCGCCGATTGCGCGCCGGTGCTGTTTCACGATCCCCACGCCGGGGTGATCGGCGCGGCCCATGCCGGCTGGCGCGGCGCGTTCGATGGCGTAACCGATCGCACCGTTGCGGCGATGGAGGCCCTGGGCGCCGATCGCGCGGCGATCGTGGCCGTGGTCGGGCCGTGCATCGGCCAGAAAAGCTATGAGGTGGATGCCGGGTTCGAAGACCGTTTCCTGGCCCAGTCAGCCGAAAACGAACGCTTTTTCCGCGCAGGCAAGGCCGGCCACGCCTGGTTCGACCTGCCCGGCTATGTCGCGCATCGGCTCCACGCGTTTGGCGTGGGCGTGATCGGCATGCTGGACGAAGATACCTACGCCCAGCCCGACCGCTTCTTCTCGTTCCGCCGCGCCACCCATGCCGGAGAGCCGGGCTATGGCCGCGAGATTTCGCTGATCGGGCTGAAGTAGGGCACCTTACCGCCCGTCGAGGCGGCGGCCCAGGGTTTCCACCGCCTGGGGTTCGTATCCCAGCGCGGCATAGAATGCCTTGGTCGCCAGGTTGTCGGCACGGACCATCAGCATCAGCTTGGGGCAGTCGCGCGCGGCAAGCCACTGTTCGGCCGCTTGCATCAGCGCGCGACCCAGGCCCTGGCGCTGAAACGCCGGGGCCACGCCCAGGTAATAGACCCAGCGGCGATGGCCGTCATAGCCGACCATGATCGTGGCTGCAGGCGTCCCCTCCTGTTCGGCCAGGATCACGGTGCAGGCCGGGTTTGCCATCGCCAGGTGATAGTCGGTGGCCGGATCGTTCCACGGCCGGGTCAGCCCCGCCGCCTGCCACAAGGCGATCACGGCAGGGAGATCGGCAGGGCCGGTTTCGCGCAAGACAGGCTGGGGCATGGCGCGGTCAGTGCCCGCCGGCCGCGTCAGCCTCGCCCAGGTTCTTGGCCGAGGAATCCGCCTCGCCCGCAACCCAATAACCGGCCGCCTTGATCCACCGCTTGTCGAGGCCGCGCGTTTCCACCAGGTATTCGCGGGCGGCGCGCGCCACGCCGGCTTCGGCCGCAATCCACACGAAGGTGGCGGGCGGCAGGTCGATCTGCGCCAGCGCGGCGATGATCGGCGCAGGATCGGTGGCGGCCGAAGCGTCGCGATGCAGCCAGTGCGTTTCCAGCGTGGCAGCGGTGGCAAAGGTTTGCTCGTCGGCGGCGCCGGGCACGGCGCCGATCACCGTGGCATGCATCCCGGCGGGCAGTTCCTCCACGCGGCGGCCGATCGCCGGCAGCGCGGTTTCATCGCCCACCAGCAGCCAATGGGCAATCGGCCCTTCGATCACCTGCGAACCGCGCGGGCCGCCGATGCGGATGGGATCGCCCACCCGGGCCGCGCGCGCCCAGTCAGACACCGGGCCGCCTTCATGGTCGAAGAAATCGATGGTCAGGGTGCCGGCGGCGGCATCGTGGTGGCGCGGCGTATAATCGCGCATGATCCGCTCATCCGGCCCGCCTTCGACGAAAACCTTGATGTGATCATCGGGCGCGCCGCTGACAAAGCCGGCCAGTTCGGGACCTTCGGCCACGATGCGGATCATGTTGGGGGTCAGCCGCTCGTGCCGCGCGATACGCAGGGTGCGCAGCGTGGTTTCGTGGCGCATGCGGCGCAGCACCGGCGCGTCGGCAGGATCGGAGTGGGGGGTGGTGGTGGTCTGGCTGGCTTGGCTGGTCATCGGGGGCCTGTCTGTGCGGAGTGGGGCAGGGAATTGCTGTGAACGATTTCTAAGATATATCTTTGATCGCTCTTTGGCAAGCCCCGCCCGCATGTCAGGCCGCGACAGTCACCATCACGCCGCGCTCAACGCTGGTTCGGGCGCCTCATCAGGATCAAGCGCGGCCATGAACTGGCCGAGCCACCACATCACGTCCTGCTCAAGCACGGTATCCATCAGCGCGCGCCAGCGTTCCTGGCGTTCGGCCAGCGGCATGGTCAGCGCCTGGCCCAGGGCATCGGCAATCTCTTCGGGGCTATAGGGATTAACCAGCACAGCCTGGCTCATCTGCGCGGCCGCCCCGGCAAAGTTCGACAGCACCAGCACGCCCGGATCGGCCGGGTCTTGCGCCGCCACGAATTCCTTGGCCACCAGGTTCATCCCGTCGCGCAGGGGCGTAACCAGGCCCACCTTGGCAGCGCGATAGACGCCGGCGAGCACATCGCGCGGATAGCCCTTGTTGACATAGCGCAGCGGCACCCATTCCACGCTGGAAAACTCGCCATTGATCCGCCCTGACAGCGAATCCAGGCTGGCGCGGATTTCCTGGTAGGTCTGCACGCTTTCGCGGCTGGGCGGGGCGATCTGCAGCAGGAAAACCTTTTCGTGCAGGTCTTCGCGTTGCGAGAGCAGGCGTTCATAGCCGATGAAGCGTTCCTGCAGGCCCTTGGAATAGTCGAGCCGGTCCACGCCCACGATCATCGCGCGGCCGCCGGCACTTTCCTCCATGCGCTGGCGCATCGCCTCGGCCACCGGGCCATTGGCGGTGTCGGCAAATTCCTGGGCGTCGATGCCGATCGGGCAGACCACCGCGCGCAGGGTGCGGCCATTCCAGGTGACGGTATTGTCCTCGCCGATGGTGGCGTCCATCTGCGCGCGGACATAATCGATGAAGCTTTCCAGCCAATCCTGGGTGTGAAAGCCCACCACGTCATAGGCGAACAGCGATTCGACCAGTTCCTGGTGATTGGGCAGCGACACCATCAGCCGCATCGGCGGCCAGGGGATGTGCAGGAAAAAGCCGATGCGGTTGGCCACGCCCCGTTCGCGCAGGCGCTGGCCCAGCGGGATCAGGTGGTAATCGTGCACCCACACCAGATCGTCCTTGGCGATCAGCGGCAGCAGCGTATCGGCAAAGCGGGTGTTGACGCGTTCATAGCCATCGACGAACCCGCGCTCGAATTCGGCCAGGCTCACGCGATAGTGGAACAGCGGCCACAGCGTGCGGTTGGCAAAGCCATCGTAGTATTCATGGATGTCCTGCGGCTCCAGATCGACCGTGGCGGTGGTGACACCGGCCGATTTCTGGAAATTGATATGGCCGGTAAAGCTTTCGGTCTCCCCGCCCGACCAGCCGAACCAGATGCCGTCGCTTTCGCGCAGCACGGTGGACAATGCGACGGTCAGTCCGCCCTGGTTGCCCGGCTCATCCTCACTGGGCGGCTGGACACGGTTCGAGACGACGATCAGGCGCTTCACCTTATGGCACTCCATGGCTTGCTCAGCAGGCCGGCACAGTTGATCATGCCAACAAGCGAGTAGGTCTGCGGGTAATTGCCCCACAGCTCCCCGGAAACGGGGTCGATATCTTCTGACAGCAGCCCGGCCGCGGTGCGGCGGGCGAGCATTTCTTCGAACAGTTCGCGCCCTTCCGCCGCCCGCCCGGTGGCATGAAGCGCTTCGATCAGCCAGAACGTGCACACGTTGAAGGCGGTCGTCGGCAGACCGAAATCATCCTCGCTGGCATAGCGCAGCATGTGGCTGCCACGGCGCAGGCCTTCTTCCACCGCGCGCAAGGTGCCCTGGAAGCGCGGATCGTCGGGCGGCAGGAAGCGCATGTCGAGCAGCTGGATCAAGCTGGCGTCGAGGTCATCGCCGCCGAACGTGGCGGAAAAGCGCTGGGTGTCCGGGCGCCAGGCGCGCATCTCGATCGTGGCGCGGATGGCATCGGCGCGGTTCTGCCAGAAATCGGCGCGTTCGGGCAGGCCCAGTTCGGCCGCGATGTTGGCCAGCCGGTCGCAGGCGGCCCAGCACATCGCCGCCGAATAGGTGTGTACATCGGCGCGGGTGCGGAACTCCCACAGGCCGGCGTCGGGCTGGTCATGCACCTGGAAGGCGCGCTCGCCCACCGCTTCCAGCGCCTCGAAATCGGCCATGCCGGCCATGCGATAGAGCCGGCGATCGATGAACGCCTGGGTGTTGCACAGCACGATCTGGCCATAGGCATCGTGCTGGATCTGTTCATAGGCCTGGTTGCCCACGCGCACCGGGCCCATGCCGCGATAGCCGGGGAGGCCCTTTGCCTCCCACTCGGTCAGCTTGTCCTCGCCGCCCAGGCCATAGAGCGGCTGGATATGCCCGCCGCGCGCGCCTTCGACCACGTTGCGCAGATATTCGAGATAGCCTTCCAGCACATCGAGCGCGCCCAGGCGATTGAGCGCCTGGATCGTGTAATAGGCATCGCGAATCCAGCAGAAGCGATAGTCCCAGTTGCGCCCGGAATCGGCGTGCTCGGGGATCGAGGTGGTCAGTGCCGCCACGATCGCCCCGGTTTCCTCGAACTGGCACAGCTTGAGCGTGATCGCGCTGCGGATTACCGCGTCCTGCCATTCCAGGGGAGTGGCCAGGCCGCGCGTCCAGTGTCGCCACTCGGCGATCGTGCGCGCCAGCATTTCTTCCAGGCCATGGCCCAGATCGTTGGCAAAGCTTTCGTCCGGCCCCAGGAAGAAATGCAGTGTCCGCTCCACCCGGAACGATCGCTCGTCATTCACCCAGCCGATCGGCGCATCGGTGGACAGGCGCAGGGTCAGGTCTTGCAAAAGATAGCGGATATGGTGCGAACCGCTGGTGCGCGCCGGGACGGTGGCGCCCCATTCGCTGGCCGGGCGCAGTGCCACGCGGATGCGCGGGCTGCCGGCCAGGCGCCGCACGATGCGGGCGAACGCCACCGGCCGGTACATGCGCCCGTGGTTCTTGTAGCGCGGGCAGAAATCGACCACTTCGATCGCGCCGCCCTGCGCGTCGGTGTGGGTGGTGATCAGCACCGGGGTATTGCGGATATAGTGCTGCCGCGTGGCGACCACGTCGTCCAGGGTGATCGACCAGAAGCCCTTGGCCGCCGGATCGCCCGGCGCCTTGTCATCGAGCAGCGCGCAAAACGTCGGGTCGCCATCGAGCCGCGGCACGCAACCCCAGACCAGGCTGCCGCTGCGATCGATCATCCCGGCCACCTGGCAATTGCCGATCGGCCAAAGATCGACGCTGGCGGCGTGGCTGTTGTCTTGGGTCATTTCCGTCTCTTGCATGCGTGCCTGGGTCATTCCGGCACCTGCGCCGTGCCATCGGCAAAGGCGCGCAGGAACGCGCGCACCGCATGGGGCGAGGGCAATGCCAGGGTTGCGGCCGTGCTGCTGCCGTTGAGCGCCCGTTCGCCCACCAGCACGCCATGGCCGCCTAGCGCGCGGGCAGCGGCAAACCCGGCCTCGTCGGTCAGGTCATCGCCAAAGAACACCGGCCGCGTGCCGATCATGCCCTTGCGCGCCATCAGGCGGCGCACCGCCTGCCCCTTGTCGCCGCCGGGCATGCGCAGTTCCACCAGGTCCTTGCCGTGCTGGATCTTGAGAGCGTGGCTATCGGCCAGTTGCACAGCCATGGTTTCGGCCTGTTGGCGCGCTTGCGGCGCCAGGCGCCAGTGAAAGGCCACGCCGTATGACTTTTCCTCGACCAGGCAGCCCGGCCAGGTTTGCGCCAGGCCATGAAACGCGCTGGCCACGTCATTCAACACGGCCAGGCGTTCGGGCCGCGCCCATACTTCGTTCCAGCGGTATTCGAGGCCATGACTGCCGGTCACGGGCAGGGCCTGGGCAATCGGACCGAGAATGCGGTCGATCTGTTCGAGCGAACGCCCGCTGACCATAGCCAGCCGTCCATCCATGCGCTCGGCCAGATCGCGCAGCAGCGCCCGCGTCGGGCCATCGGCGCGCACGGATTCGGGATCGTCGGCCAGTTCCAGCAGGGTGCCATCGATATCGAGAAACACGGTCGCGCCGTCCAGCAAGCCGGGGCGCGGCGCAGGGAGTGTGGCGGGCATGGTGGCGGTAAAAGGAATGGGGGCGCTCCTTGGCTGTGGCTGTCGGCTGACGCGCCTTATCAATCGCCAAAATCCCCTTTGGTTCCCGTTTGTCGCCCTGCGTGATCAGCAAGTAATTGTTTTTTAACGATCGAATGCCGTCAGGATGGGGCAGGGTCCGGCCTCGCCAGCATGGCATGCCTGCGCCAGGTGTTGCAGCGCGGCGCGTGCTTCTTCCAGTGCGGCGATCCTGGCATCGAGCGTGGCGATCTGCTGCGCCGCCAATGCCCGCACGCGGGCGCGATCGCTCGTGGCATCCAGCGCGAGCAGTTCGCTGATCTGCTCCAGCGTAAAGCCGGCGGTCTGGGCGGCGCGGATGAAGCGCAAGCGGCGCACGTGGCTTTCATCATAACGGCGGATAGCGCCGCCGGCACCATCCCCGCGCTCGGGCGTTTCGAGTATCCGGCGCCGCTGGTAATAGCGCACGGTTTCCACGCCCACTTCTGCCGCGCTGGCCAGGCCGGCGATCGTCAGTCGGCCGGGCGGTGAAGAAGCAACATTTTGCGCAAGCATCCCTTGACTCCGTACCATGGTACGGACCCTATATGGGGCGCAGCTGCGCTATTTCCAGCCGGTGTCCGTTGTAAAAAGGCCGCTGCTATGACCACTCCCGCCCCCCGCGCCGTCCTCTATCGCATGGTGATGGACAAGCATATTTGCCCATTCGGCCTCAAGGCCAAGCACTTGCTGCGCCAGCGCGGCTTTGCGGTGGAAGACCACTGGCTGCGCACGCGCGCGGAAACCGATGCGTTCAAGGCGGCGCACGATGTGCGCACCACGCCGCAGGTCTTCATCGATGGCGAGCGGATTGGCGGCTACGACGATCTGCGCCGGCATTTCGGCCTTGCGGTGCCCGATCCCAAGGCCACCAGCTATACGCCCGTCGCGGTGCTCTTTGCCATTACCGCGTTGATGGCGCTGGCCGCCAGCCAGGCCGCGTTCGGCACGCCGTTCACCCTGCGCGCCGGTGAATGGTTCGTCGGCATGAGCATGGCCGTGCTGGCCCTGCTCAAGCTGCAGGATCTCGATCGCTTCGCCACGATGTTCCTGGGCTATGACCTGCTCGCCCAGCGCTGGGTGCCCTATGCCAGCATCTATCCCTTTGCCGAGGCGCTGGCCGGCGTGCTGATGATCGCGGGGGTGTGGACCTGGCTGTCGGTGCCGGTGGCGCTGTTCATCGGCACGATCGGCGCGGTCTCGGTCTTCAAGGCCGTCTATGTCGACCGCCGCGAGCTGAAATGCGCTTGCGTGGGTGGATCGAGCAACGTGCCGCTCGGCTTCGTCTCGCTGACCGAAAACCTCGCCATGGTGGCCATGGCGCTGTTGATGCTGCTGCACTGACGCCACGAAAACGGGTGCCGGAACCTATCGTTCGCGGCACCCCTTGGGATCGATCAGATCATTCCCACTCGATCGTGCCGGGCGGCTTTGACGTATAGTCATAGACCACGCGGTTGATGCCCTTGACCTCGTTGACGATGCGCGTCGCCACGCGGCTGAGGAAGCCGGCGTCGAAGGGATAGATATCGGCGGTCATGCCATCGGTAGAGGTAACCGCGCGCAGTGCGCAGACCGAATCATAAGTGCGATGGTCGCCCATCACGCCCACGGTGCGCACCGGCAGCAGTACGGCAAAGGCCTGCCAGATCGCGTCATAGAGCCCGGCGTTGCGGATTTCCTCGAGGTAGATCGCGTCGGCCTTGCGCAGGATGTCGCAGCGCTCGCGCGTCACTTCGCCGGGGATGCGGATGGCCAGGCCCGGCCCGGGGAACGGGTGTCGGCCCACGAAGATATCGGGCAGGCCCAGCTCGCGGCCCAGTGCGCGCACTTCGTCCTTGAACAGTTCGCGCAAGGGCTCGACCAGCTTCATGTTCATGCGTTCGGGCAGGCCACCCACGTTGTGGTGGCTCTTGATCGTCACCGAAGGCCCGCCGGTGAACGACACGCTTTCGATCACATCGGGATAGAGCGTGCCCTGCGCGAGGAAATCGGCGCCACCCACCTTGCGCGCCTCGGCCTCGAACACGTCGATGAAGGTCTTGCCGATGAACTTGCGCTTGGCCTCGGGGTCGGTCACCCCTTCCAGGCCTTTCAGGAACAGCGTGGACACGTCCACGTGGACCAGCGGGATGTGATAGTGGTTGCGGAACAGCGAGACGACCTGCTCCGCCTCGCCCAGGCGCATCAGGCCATGGTCGACGAACACGCAGGTCAACTGGTCACCGATCGCCTCGTGGATCAGCACGGCGGCCACGGCCGAATCGACCCCGCCCGAAAGGCCGCAGATCACGCGGGCATCGCCCACCTGCGCGCGGATTTCGGCAATCTTGGTCTTGCGGAATTCGGCCATGGTCCAATCGCCGGTGCAGCCGCAGACGTGGCGCACGAAATTGGCGATCAGCTTGCCACCATCGGGGGTGTGGACCACCTCGGGGTGGAACTGCGTGCCGTAATACTTCTTTTCGTCGTTGGCGATGACGGCAAAGGGCGCGCCATCAGACACCGCGACGATGCGGAAGCCCGGCGCAAACTGCGTCACCTTGTCGCCGTGGCTCATCCACACCTGGTGGCGTTCGCCCACGGTCCACAGCCCGTCGAACAGCACGCAAGGCTCGGTCACGGTCAGGAACGCCCGGCCGAATTCACCCGAATCGCCCGGCTGCACTTCACCACCCAGCTGATGGCTCATCACCTGCTGGCCATAGCAGATGCCCAGGATCGGCAAGCCACTGTCGAACAGCACCTGCGGCGCGCGCGGGCTGCCATCGGCGGGCACGCTGGCGGGCGAGCCCGACAGGATGATGCCCTTGGGCTTCATGCGGTGGAACGCCGCCTCGGCCTGGGTGAACGGGGCGATTTCGGAATAGACGCCGGCCTCGCGCACGCGGCGTGCGATCAGCTGCGTCACCTGGCTGCCAAAATCGACGATGAGGATCGATTCGGGGGCCGATTCTTCGGGCTGGATAGTCATGGCTGGCCGATAAGGAAGGCGGGCCAGACTGTCCAGCACTTGGCCAGCTGTCGGCGCAAATTCTGCGCCACAGCCCGCAGTGTGGCGTCATGGCCGCGCAATGCGGTAAAACTGTTGCGGATATGTCACGATAACTACGGTTGCGCGATGTGGATTGCGTTTTGCGCAAGTGCTGGCGCCAGGATCGCACTTGTAACAAAACCGCCTCGTCTTATGTGGGCGTCAGTTCGCGGCTCCGAGCCTTACCCTGCCGGCGCGACGGACTGAGAGGATCCTGCAAGGTTCAACAATAAACTTTGCAATTCGCAGGAAATCAGGAGCACACCATGCGCAAGATCGCAACCGTTGTGCTGCCGCTCATCCTCGCCGCTGGTCTCAGCGGCGCGATGTTCACTGCCACGCTTGTCTAAGCGCTGGCGGCAGCACTGATATATGTCTGGTCGGTCCTTTCAAGCGACCATGGCATATCTATAAGATAGTAAGTAAAGCCCCGCAGCGCGATGTCACCGCATCGCGGCGGGTCTTAAAGCGGCGGTCCGGTGGGGCCGCCGTTTTGCGTTTCGGACAATTGTGTCTTATGGGATACACTTGTTCCTCTGGGGAAACCTTCTACCCATCCGGCCATGTCCGCCGCTCTCGCCATGCCTTCTGCCGTCACGCGTTTCGCGCCCAGCCCCAATGGCCCGCTGCATCTGGGCCACGCCTGGGCCGCGATCGTGGCGCATGATCGTGCGCGGGCCGATGGCGGCACGTTCCTGCTGCGGATCGAGGATATCGACGGGGCGCGCAGCCGGCCTGAACTGGCCGCGGCGTTTCGCGCCGATCTGGCGTGGTTGGGCCTGACGTGGCGCGAAGTTCTGCCGCAAGCGCAGCGCGTGGCGCATTACCGCCAAGCCGCCGATGCCCTGCGCGCAGCGGGGCTGCTCTATCCGTGCCGCTGCACCCGGGCAGAGATTGCTGCTGCCGCCACCGCCCAAGGGCCGGACGGGCCGATCTACCCCGGCACCTGCCGCCAGCACCTGGTGGCGCCCGGCCCGGACGTGGCCTGGCGGCTGGACATGGCC
>NZ_KE148355.1:35971-42754 GCF_000410615.1 Novosphingobium sp. B-7
CGCGGCATCGACCTGTTCCGCGCCAGCCACGTGCATCGCCTGCTGCAGGCGCTGCTTGGCCTGCCGGTGCCGCGCTGGCACCACCATGCCGTGCTGATCGGCGCCGATGGCCGCAAGCTCGCCAAGCGTCGCGATGCACCGGGCCTGGCAGAGCGGCGCCTGGCCGGAGAGGATGGCGTGGCGCTGGCCGCTGCATTGCGCGCTGGCCTTTTTGACACTGGCATTTGCCTGGCAGACACCATAGACCTGCTGCCATGACCTATGTGCTCGTGCCCCTGTTGATCGTGCTCATGGCGCTGACCGTCTGGTCGCTGCTGCGCGGCGTGGTTGCCTTCCTGCGCACCACGCGCGAAGGCCTGGAGCGGGGTGACGAGGGCGTGCGCGACATGCAGCTGCTGCAGAACCGCATGATGTTCAACCGCATCAAGTTCCAGGGGCTGGCCATTGTCGTGGTCATCGTCCTGCTGATGGTCGGCGGCAAGAACTGAACAGGTTCGTTCCATTTCATGGTAAAGCTGAACAAGATCTACACCCGTACGGGTGACGATGGCACGACCGGGCTGGTCGATGGCTCGCGCCGCGGCAAGCACGAGCCGCGCATGGCTGCGATCGGCGAAGTGGACGAGGCCAACAGCGCGCTGGGCCTGGCCGCACTGGTCGTGCCGCCCGATGCCGGCGCGGAATTGACGCGCATCCAGAACGACCTGTTCGACCTGGGCGCCGATCTGGCCACACCCGGCAGCGATTTCGCTCCTGGCGAGATGACGCTGCGCGTAGTGCCGGGGCAGGTTGCCTGGCTGGAGGCGATGATCGACGCGCGCAATGCCGCGCTGCCGCCACTTACCAGCTTCATCCTGCCGGGCGGCAGCGAGTCCGCCGCGCGCGTGCACCTGGCCCGCGCCATCACCCGCCGCGCCGAACGCGCCGCCGTGGCGCTCGCCGCGCAGGAGCCGGTGAACCCGGCGGCCCTTGCCTATCTCAATCGGCTGTCGGATTATCTGTTCGTGCTGGCCCGCGCGCTCAATGCCGGGCGCGACCCGTTGTGGGTGCCGGGCGCCAGCCGCTGATCATCAGCAGGGCTGATCAATCGTGTGAAAGGATAGTGGGCATGCAGACCGTTGCCGTGATCGGGGCCGGGCAGATGGGCGCAGGCATCGCGCAGGTCATGGCCCAGGCCGGGCTGGCCGTACTGCTGGCCGACGTGAACCTGGCCGCCGCCGAAAAGGGGCGTGACAAGATCGCCAAGGCGCTGGCCCGCCTGGTTGCCAAGGACAAGATCGCCGCCGCCGATGCCGATGCGATCGTCGCGCGCATCACACCGGTGGGTGACTATGCGCCGATGGCCGCGGCCGACCTGATCGTGGAAGCCGCGACCGAGCGGGAAGATATCAAGCAGAAGATCTTCGCCGCTGCTGGCGCTGTCCTGGCGCCGCACGCGATCCTGGCGAGCAATACCAGCTCGATCCCGATCACGCGCATGGCCGCCGCCTCGCCCGATCCGGCCCGCTTTATCGGGCTGCATTTCTTCAACCCCGTGCCGGTGATGAACCTGATCGAGGTGATCCCGGGCCTCGCCACCTCGGCCGCTACGCTCGACGCGATGAGCGCGCTGGTCGGCCGGCTCAACAAGGAACTGGTGCTCTCGCAGGACGAGGCCGGCTTCATCGTCAACCGCGTGCTGATGCCGATGCTCAACGAAGCGGCGTTCGTGCTGGGCAGCGGCACGGCCAGCATCGTCGATATCGACAAGGCCTGCCGCCTTGGCCTCAACCATCCGATGGGGCCGCTGGAACTGGCCGATTTCATCGGGCTGGATACCTGCGTGGAAATCATCCGCGTGCTGCATTCCAGCACGGGTGACAGCAAGTATCGCCCCGCGCCGCTATTGGTGAAATATGTCGAGGCGGGCTGGCACGGTCGCAAGACCGGGCGCGGGTTCTATGACTATGGCGGCGAGGCGCCTGTCCCCACGCGGTAAGGGCGGGGGAACGGGGTGCCGCGCGGCGCGTAGTTCCGGCAAAGGAGTGACGCGCATGAGCAAGGCAATCCCCGATCTCGCCCCCGAGGCGCACAACCAGGAACAGGACGATTCGTCGTCCCAGGCCCAGACCCTGGCTGATGAAGCGCTGGGCCGTGCCACCGCCGTGCTGGGCGCCGCCGAAGACAGCGAACGCGTGTCTGGCGATGGCGACGAGCCCGGCTCAACCCCCGATCTGGTCGATCACATGAAGCAGATGGTCTCTTCGGGCCGGATCGACATGGGCGCCTATCGCGGCGAGCGCAACGACGACGACGAGGAAGGCGGCCTGGGCGAAGCGGGCATCGACGACGATACCCCGCGCGGCGCGGAATAGTCCGTTAGCCGCACCCTTCGACAAGCTCAGGGCGAACGGAGGCAATCAGGTGATATTGTTTCCGTTCGGGCTGAGCTTGTCGAAGCCTTGAGACTTACAACTCAGGCCGATGGTTGTTGGAGCGCCGCCAAGGCAATGCGGCGATAGATTCGCGCCAGTACGCGCAGGTCTTCCATCGCGACGGCCTCATCCTTCTTGTGCATCGTCGCATTGCACAGGCCGAATTCCACCACCGGGCACAGTGTGCGCAGAAAGCGCGCATCCGATGTACCGCCGGTGGTCGACAGTTCCGGCGTGACGCCGGTTTCTGTCTGCACTGCCTGCGCGATCAGCGTGGAAAAATCGCCGGGCAGGGTGATGAAGCTTTCGCCCGAAATAACCGCCCGCGCCGTGCCGCCATGGCGGCTGCCAATGGCGCTGACGCGATCGACCAGCCCCTGGCCGGTATGCAGATCGTTGAAACGGATCGACAGCCGGGCGCGGGCCTGGGCAGGGATCACGTTGGTGGCGGGGTTGCCCACCTCGATATCGGTGATTTCCAGGTTGGATGGCTGAAACCAGTCGCTACCTTCGTCCAGCACCAGGGCATCGAGTTCGGCCAGCATGGCGATGAGCCGGGGAATGGGATTGTCCGCCAGGTGCGGATAGGCGACGTGGCCCTGCGCGCCATCGACGGTGAGCCAGATATTGACCGAGCCGCGCCGGCCGATCTTCATCATGTCACCCAGCCGGTTGACCGAGGTGGGCTCTCCCACCAGGCAAAGGTCGGGCAGGCTACCCTCTCCTGCATCAGCCAGCGCGCGCATGCGCTCGATCAGGGCGGCTGTGCCATAGCGGGCCGGGCCTTCCTCGTCGCCGGTGATGATCAGGCTGATCGTGCCGGCATCTTGCGGAATATCGGCCAAGGCGGCCACGAACGCGGCGATCGCGCCCTTCATGTCCACCGCGCCACGGCCATAGAGCAGTTCGCCGCGCCGCTCGGCGGTGAACGGCGCGCTGCTCCAGCCCTGGCCCGGCGGCACCACGTCAAGGTGCCCGGCAAAGGCGAAGTGGCGGCTGCCGGCCGGGCCCTGGCGAATGGCGAACAGGTTCTCCACCGGCCCATCGGGCGCTTCGCCCTCAATATAGCGGTGCACGGCAAAGCCCATGGGCACGACCATGGCTTGCAGCACGTCGAACACGCTGCCGGTGGCCGGCGTCACGCTGGGGCAGTCGATCAGGCGTTCGGTCAGGACAACGGGATCGGCGCTCATGTGTGGCTGGCTTCCTCGAACTGTTCGATGGTCCATTCTTCGTCTTCCGCTGCCTCGATCCAGGCCTGCATCCACGGATGCTCCCACAGCGCCTGCATATAGGCGACGGCAAAGCCGGGCACGCCCACGCCATAGGTGACGAAGCGCGAGACCACCGGGGCATAGATGATGTCGGCCGCGCTGAACGTGCCGAACAGGAACGGACCACCCTGGCCAAAGCGAGCGCGGGCTTCAGCCCAGAGTTGCAGGATGCGCACGATATCGGCGCGCACATCGTCGCGCACCTCGGGCTGGGCCTGCCGGCGGCGGATGTTCATTGGCATATGGCCGCGCAGCGCGAAATAGCCCGAATGCATTTCCGCCACCATCGATCGCGCCATGGCGCGGGCGGCATCGTCCTTGGGCCAGAAGCGATCGCGGCCGACCTTGTCGGCCAGATAATCGATGATCGCCAGGCTGTCCCACACCACGGCGTCGCCGTCCCACAGGATCGGCACTTTGCCCGATGACGGCGCCAGATTGGCATCGCGGCGCTTGGCCTCGTCCCAATCGTCGCCATAGAGCGGAACGGTAATTTCCTCGAAAGCCAGGCCCGATTGCTTGGCGGCCAGCCAGCCGCGCAACGACCAGCTGGAATAATTCTTGTTGCCGATGACCAGCTTCATGCGGGGCCTTTCGCGTGGGGCGTGGCCTTTCCGCCTAAAGCCTGGGGGGCGGGCTGTCGAGTGGCCCCTCCGTCAGCCCTGCGGGCTGCCACCTCCCCATCAGGGATGGGGAGGATCGTGATCCTCCCTGCCGCCGGCGGGGAGGGGGACCGCCGCGAAGCGGTGGTGGAGGGGTCAGACCGCCGCGTCGTCCAGCACGGCGCCGCGCAGGGCGGCGATGCCCAGGCCCTTTTCCGACGAGGTCACGCTGACCTCGGGGTGGGCGGCGATGTGCTTGCGCGCGATAGTCTGGGTCTGGGCGACCACGTCGGCCAGTTCGCTGGCCTTGATCTTGTCGGCCTTAGTCAAGACCACGCGATAGCCGACGGCGGCTTCGTCGAGCATCTGCATCATTTCGGTATCGACCGTCTTGATGCCGTGGCGGCTGTCAACCAGCAGCAGCGTGCGCTTGAGCACCACGCGGCCACGCAGATAGTCGCGCACCAGGCGGCGCCACTGCTCCACCACCTTGGGCGGCGCCTTGGCAAAGCCATAGCCGGGCATGTCGACCAGGCGGAACAGGGTGGGGGTGCCCACCTCGAAATAGTTCAGTTCCTGCGTGCGACCCGGCGTGACCGAGGTGCGCGCCAGCGACTTGCGCCCGGTGAGGGCATTGAGCAGCGAGGACTTGCCCACGTTGGAGCGGCCGCAAAACGCGATCTCGGGAAAGTCCGGCTCGGGCAGGAATTTGAGTTCAGGGGCGGATTTGAGGAATTCCACGCGGCCGGAGAAGAGCGCGCGGGCGCGCTCTTCCAGAGCCATCAGGCGCAGGCCTTCCTCGTCGGGACCGGTGACGCTCACTTCTTTTTCGGCTTTGCTGTAATGGTGGCGTCGCGCGCGGCGGCGCGATCGAGGTTCTGCTGGTCCTTGGCCGCCTGCGCCTTGAGCTGCGGATGGCGGCTATAGAGATAGCGCTGCTGGCCGATGGTGAGCAGGTTCGAGGTGATCCAGTAGAGCAGCAGGCCCGAGGCAAACGGCGCCATGACGAACATCATCATCCACGGCATCAGGCCCATGATCTGCTGCTGGGCCGGGTCCATCGCGGCGGGTTGCAGCTTGAACTGCGCCCACATCGTCACGCCCAGGATGATCGCCAGCACGCCGATGCCAAGATAGGCCGGCGGGGTGAACGGCAGCAGGCCGAACAGGTTAAGCACGTGGAGCGGATCGGGCGCGGACAAGTCCTTGATCCACAGCACGAAGGGCTGGTGGCGCATTTCGATGGTCAGCACCAGCACCTTGTAGAGCGCAAAGAACACCGGGATCTGCAGGAAGATCGGCAGGCAGCCGGCCAGCGGGTTCACGCGCTCTTCCTTGTAGAGCTTCATGATTTCCTGCTGGGCCTGGGCCTTGTCGTCCTTGTAGCGTTCCTGGATCGCCTTCATCTTGGGCTGGAGCGCGCGCATCGCCGCCATCGAGGCGAACTGGCGCTGCGCCACCGGGAACATCATGCCGCGCACCAGCAGGGTGAGCAGGATGATGGCCAGGCCGAAGTTCTTGACGCCATGGAACAGCGAATCGAGCAGCCAGAAGATCGGCTTTTCGAACCAGCGGAACCAGCCCCAGTCGATCGACAGCGACAGGTGCGTCACGCCCTGGTTTTCATAAGCCTCAAGGACGTTGTTTTCCTTGGCGCCGGCAAACAGGCGCAGGGTCTGGCTCTGCGTCTGGCCAGGAGCGACGCTGGCGGCCGGCCAGATCAGGTCGGCGGCAAACAGGTTGTTGCCCAGCGCGCGGAAATCGGCGGCGGGCTTGGCCGCGCCATCGGCCGGGATCAGCGCCGAAAGCCAGTAGATGTCGGTAAAGCCGATCCAGTTGGCAGCGCCTGCCGGCGTGATCGAGCCGACCTTGGCGACATCGGTGTAGTTGTTGGAGAAATTGACCGAGCCATCGAACGCGCCGATCGGGCCGGAATGGACCTGCCAGGTATCCTGGCTCATCGTCTTGTCGGTGCGGTTGATGCGGGCAAACGGCGCGACCGAGGCAGCCGTGGGCGCGGCGTTGGTCACGCTCTGCGTCACGGTCAGCATGTAGTTCTGGTCGATCGCGTAGCGCAGGCTGAAGGTTTGCCCGGCGGGGTTGCGCCAGGTCAGCGTGACCGGGGTGGCAGGCGTCAGCTTGGTGCCTTGCGCGGTGAACACGGTCTGGCCGTTGGGCGCGGCCACGCCGTTCTGCCCCAGCCAACCGACCTGGGCAAAATGCTGCGCCGGGGTGCCGGCGGGCGAGAACAGGCGTACGGGCGGGCTGTTCTTGTCGATGGTTTCGCGATGGCGCACCAGCGTCAGGTCATCGACCACGCCGCCGACCAGGTTGATCGAGCCCTTGAGGCCCGGCGCATCGATCGGCACGCGGTTGCCTGCGGCCAGTTCCTGGGCCAAGTCCTTCTGCTCCAGCGCCACATCGGCCGGGGCCTGCAGCCCGCCTTCGCGGGTGGGCTTGGCCGGCGGGCCGCTGCTGGCGGGCGCGGCCACG
>NZ_KE148356.1:0-15358 GCF_000410615.1 Novosphingobium sp. B-7
CGGCAAAGCTCGCCGCTGCCGCCGCGCCCGAACCCGCGCTCGATCCGCAGGTGCTGCGGCGCGGGTCATAGGGATTGCGCGCCTGGCCGCCCGTGGCGCTCCACCCGCTGATCGAATGGTTGGAGCGGATATTGGCCCATTCCGACAGGTTGGTCTTGCCCAGGATGATCGCGCCCGCCGCGCGCAGACGCGCCACCAGTGGCGCATCGCGGCCGGTCACATTGCCGGCCAGCGCCAGGCTGCCCGCCGTGGTCGCCACCGGATCGGCGCTTTCGATATTGTCCTTGATCAGGATCGGAATGCCTTCCAGCGGCAGATGGGTGGCATGCGCGCGCCGCCCGGCATCGGCTTGGCGCGCCTGCTCCAGCGCCTGGGGATTGAGCGCGATCACCGCATGCAGCGTGGGATCGAACCGGGCAATGCGCGCCTCATAGGCGGTGACCAGTTCGGCCGAGGTGACGCGCCCGGCATCGAGATCGGCCCGCAGCACGTCGAGCGATTTTTCCGCCACGTCATAGGCATGGGCCGGGGTGGCGAAGAGCATGGCAGTGGCGAGGAGCAATGGCAGGCGCATGGCGGGCGGTTTCCCTTGGGGCGTTGTGCTTGGCCTCGCACCACCCCCCGACCCCCTCCTCTGAAGAGGAGGGGGAGCATACCGTAGCATAGCCCCCTCCTCTTCAGAGGAGGGGGTTGGGGGTGGTGCGAAACCTAACACAACCCACACTGGCACACCCGACCAACCCCGGCCAGTTGCCCTTTGGCCGGTGCGCACAGCCGGGATGGCACTTTCCGCGCCGCTCGCGCATTATGGCAGCATGGCCGAAACGATTCAGACCCTGACCGCGCAGATGGAAGCCGCCGTGGCCGCGCTCGATTTCGAGGAAGCGCGGCGGCTGCGCGATATCATCATTCTGATGCGGGGCGGTGCCAGTGCCGACGGAGCGGCCCGGTCTGATACCACCGGGATCAACCGCCAGGCGCCCGGCGCGATGGGGCTGGGCACCAGCCAGCAAGCCATGACCCCGCCGCCCGGATGGCGCCCGCCCCCCAAGCCAGACCTGATGACCCGAGGGACGAAGCGCAGGCGTTAGGCCGGCTGCTTCATCCCTTGCGTGATCTTCTGCGTTTCGGCCTGGGTAGAGGCGGGGCCGGTGTTGCGCTTGTAGATGCCGCCAAGCCCGCCCTGGCGGGTGAACGCCGGCACGTCGCCCTCGCGCTCGACCAGGCCGAACAGCGGGAACAGGCCGGGATGGCGGCCCAAGCCACCATAGAGATCGAGGCAGCGATCGAGCCAGTCGCGCAGCGGATCATCGTTGGCCAGGACCGGCGTCTTGCACACCGAGGCGGTAAACAGGAAGCCGCCCAGGATGCGGTAATCGGCATAGTTGGGGCTGCTGCCGCCCAGCCAGGCGTGCTGGCCGAGGGCAGAGCGCAGCGGCTCCAGCGCGGCGGAAATGCCGGCCAGGCGGTCTTCGCGGCCGGCCTGGATCTCTTCCAGCTTACAGCCCAGCATCTTTTCGCGCGAATGGGTGATGTATTCGTGATCCTGCGGCACCGAAAGATCGCGATAATCGGCGCAGAAGCAGCGCATCCACGGCCCCACTGCCGCGCCCCAGAACCAGTGGTCCAGCGCCTTGAGCGTGGCCGCCACGCTTTCATGCGGGATCAGCAGCGGGCGATCGGGATAGGTCTTGTCGAGGTATTCGACGATGCCCCAGCTATCGAGCACCCAGGTGCCATCGTCGACGATCGCAGGCAGACGCTCGGTCTTGCCGCCGGTGCGTTCGAGAATGCCAGTAAAGCCGCCGGGCACGACATCCAGATCAAAGCCCTTGTGTTTCAGGGCATATTTGGTGGCCCAGACAAACGGACTGATCGTCGCGCCGGTGGACAGGGCCAGGTCGTAGAACGTGATCTTGTTGTCTTGTGCCATGGCGGCATCCTCTCCTTGGTTGCTGCGATCATGCCATGAATTGTTAGCAAGGCAAACAAAATATCCGCCCAAAAAGAAAGCGCCGGCCTCCGTCGGGTGGAGGCCGGCGCCCACGCCAGGGATCGCTCCCTCGCGCTTACTTTTGCGTGCGCCAGCCTTCGGCATAGGCGTCGCGCGCCACTTCGGAATAGGGCACGGGGCTGACCACGGCCTTGATTTCGGTCTGCACATGCGGCTCCACGGTGGGCTTGGTGGTGCCGCCGTTGGGTTCGCCCCACAGCAGGCTGACTTCGCCGCCGATGGTTTCGTGGCCCTTGTCCATCATCGCCAGGGTCAGGAACTTGCCCTCGTTGGCCGAATAGCCGATCCAGGTGGAGAGGCCGACCATCTGCCCGTCCTTGAGCACCTGGTCGAACGGATGCATGGCATAGACCGCGCTGGGATATTCCATGAACTTGGCGCGATCGCCCTTGCTCAGCGCCGAAGACTGCACGCGCATCACGTCTTCGTTGTCGAGCGCCAGGGTCACCTTGGTGCGGTGGTTGCCGACGGCGTGCATCTTTTCCAGCGCGGCGCGGCCGATGAAATCATGGTCGAACTTGACGAACGGGCCATAGCCCAGGTCCCACGGCGTGGTGTAATAGCCTTCGACGGTTTCGGGCACATAGCTGCCGCCGACCGAGCACTTGGCTTCATAGGAATTGGCCGAGAGCCATTCGCGATAGGGCGCCAGCGCCTCGCCGGTGTAGATCGCCGGCAGCGGGGAGGGGATCCAGCCCGATTCCAGCGTGTTGGACGAATAGGCGCGGCCACCGACCAGGGCCATGCCGAACTCCTTGCCGGCTTCGACCAGCGCGGCATGCACCGCGCCATAGTCTTCCCACGGACCGAACAGTTCAAAGCCCGGCTGGCCGGCCATGCCGTGGCGCAGCGCGCGCACGTCCTTGCCGCCGATGGTCATGCGCGTCATGTGGAAGAACTTGAGTTCGGGCGGAGTCTTGCCCGTGGCCTTCTCGATGATCTTCATCGCGTTGGGGCCCTGGATCTGGAAGCGATAGCTGTTGCGCTTGCCATCGCTGCGCATCGCCCAGCGCTCGTCGCGCTCCACCGTCACGTTCCAGTTGCCGGTGGCGGCATGGTATTCCACCCATTCGATCGTGGGTGCGCGGCCAACCAGGTTGAACTCGTTCTCGTCCAGGTAGAACAGGATCACGTCGCCGATGACATAGCCATCGGGGGTAACCGGCACGAACTGCTTGGCGCGATCGGGCTGGAAGTTCTTGAAAGTGTTGATGCCCAGGTATTCCAGCATCTTGAACGCGTCGGGCCCGCGCACGGCCAGGTCCACCATGTGGTACGACTGGTTATACAGCACAGCGGTGTGGCCCCATGCCCACTGCTCCGCCCGCCAGTTGGAATATTCGGCAGGCACGCCGGGATAGACGTTGGGGCCGACCTGCTGGTTACGCAGGAAATCGACCAGGTTGGCTTGCGCGCCAATCACGTTGGCCAGGTTTTGGGTCATGACAGGTATCTCTCCCTCGGGCTTTGTCGGCACATTCCATGCCTTAAATTCACTCTGTTGAAAAGTTCACAAACGTGAATTTGCAAAAAAGTTCGCGTGCCTATCAAAAAAGCCTGTGCCGCGCTCGGTTGACAGGGCTGCCCAAAGTGCTGTGATTGTTCGATGGACCTGTCACGCCGCGCCGCCCTGTTGGGCCTCTCCGCCCTACCGATGTTCCCGCTTGTGGCTCGCGCCGAGGAAATCTTGCCCGATTCGCCGCCGCGCATGCGGGTGATTGTGGACAACGACCTCGCGGGCGATCCCGACGGCCTGTTCGCGCTGGCCCATGCGCTGCGCAGCCCTTCGGCCGACGTGCGCCTCATCGTCGGGTCGCACCTGCATTCGCCCCGGGACGCCGAGCCCGACGATGGGCATCAGGCCGACAAGGCTGCGGCCAAGGCGCGTGAACTGCTCGACGTGATGGGCATCACCGGGCGCGTGCCCGTAGTGCGCGGTGCCGAAGGGGCTCTGGGACGGGCCGATCGGCGTGATTCGGCGCAGGCGGTTGCCGCCATCGTGGCGGAAGCAATGCGCAGCGATACCAAGACTCCGTTGTTCTACACGGCCGGCGCCGGGCTGACCGATCTGACCGCCGCGTTGCGGGCCGAGCCGCGCATTGCGCCGCGTATGACGCTGGTCTGGATCGGGGGCAGCGAGCACGAGGGGGCCGCGCCGCCGCCGGGCGGAGCGCAGGCGGAATACAACTTCACCATCGATCCGGCAGCGGCGCAGTACGTGTTTGGCGAAAGCGCCATTCCCATCTGGCAGGTGCCGCGCAATGCCTATCGCCAGATGCTGGTCAGTCTGGCCGAACTGCGCCTGCTGGGGCAAAGCGGCCCGGTCGGCGCGTGGCTGGTGGCACAGCTGGCGCGGACGCGCCGGGCCGTCGTGCCAATGGGGCTCAATCTTGGCGAGACCTATGCCCTGGGCGATAGCCCGCTGGTGACGCTGACAGCCCTGCAAAGCGCGTTCGAGCCCGACAGTGCATCGTGCCGCTATCACCTGGCGCCCACGCCGCGGCTGGATGGCCAGGGTGCCTACCTGCCCCGGCCGGATGGGCGGCCCATGCGCGTCTATGACTGGATCGACACCCGGCTGACCTTTGCCGACATGTTTGCCAAGCTGCACGCCTGAAACGCAAAACGGGCCGGCGCCCCAAAGGCACCGGCCCGTTTGCACATCCGTGGGATGCGTGCGTCAGCCTTCGACGTGTTCGGCCAGAACCGTGAGGCCCTTGGCGTTCACTTCGGCAAAGCCGCCTTGCACGCGGATTTCTTCCGGCTGGCCGCCCTGCGTGCGATAGACCTTGATCGTGCCGTCCTTGACCGTGGACATGAACGGCGCGTGGCCTTCGAGAACGCCGAATTCGCCTTCGGTGCCGGGAACGACAACCTGCCACACCGCTTCCGAGCGGACGAGGCGAGCCGGGGTGACGAGTTCAAAGTGGAGCATGGGCCGTCTCTACACGCCCCTACCGCGGGCGGGAGGGGCTGGGGGAGGGGCTGTTTGCCGGTTCCGAAGGAGGGCGCCCCTACAGGCCCTCCCCCGACCCCTCCCGCGTGCGGGAGGGGGGTGCTTTATATCAGGCTTCGGCAGCCAGCTTCTTGGCCTTTTCAACGGCTTCGTCGATGCCGCCAACCATGTAGAACGCGGCTTCGGGCAGGTGATCGTATTCGCCGTCAACCACCGCCTTGAACGAGCGGACGGTGTCTTCGAGCTGGACGAACTTGCCGGGGATGCCGGTGAACACTTCGGCCACGTGGAACGGCTGCGAAAGGAAGCGCTGGATCTTGCGGGCGCGGGCCACGGTCAGCTTATCTTCTTCCGACAGTTCGTCCATGCCCAAGATGGCGATGATGTCCTGCAGCGACTTGTACTTCTGCAGGGTTTCCTGGACGCGGCGTGCGGTTTCGTAGTGCTCTGCACCAACGATGCGCGGTTCGAGCACGCGGCTGGTCGAGTCGAGCGGGTCCACCGCCGGATAGATGCCGAGTTCCGAGATCGCGCGGTTCAGCGTGGTCGTGGCGTCGAGGTGGGCGAACGAGGTGGCCGGCGCAGGGTCGGTCAAGTCGTCGGCCGGCACGTAGATCGCCTGGACCGAGGTGATCGAACCCTTGTTGGTCGAGGTGATGCGTTCCTGCAACTGGCCCATGTCGGTCGACAGGGTGGGCTGGTAACCCACGGCCGAGGGAATGCGGCCAAGCAGCGCCGACACTTCCGAGCCGGCCTGGGTGAAGCGGAAGATGTTGTCCACGAAGAACAGCACGTCCTGGCCTTCCTGGTCACGGAAGTATTCGGCCATGGTCAGGCCCGAGAGCGCGACGCGAGCGCGGGCGCCCGGCGGTTCGTTCATCTGGCCATAGACCAGCGCAACCTTGGAACCTTCCGAGGTGGCGTTGCCATCGGCGTCCTTGGCGATAACGCCGGCGTCGAGGAATTCGTGATAGAGGTCGTTGCCTTCGCGGGTGCGTTCACCCACGCCGGCAAAGACCGACACGCCGCCGTGGCCCTTGGCGATGTTGTTGATCAGTTCCTGGATCAGCACGGTCTTGCCCACGCCGGCGCCGCCGAACAGGCCGATCTTGCCGCCCTTGGCATAAGGCGCGAGCAGGTCGATCACCTTGATGCCGGTGACCAGGATCGCCGCTTCGGTCGACTGGTCGATGAATTCGGGAGCCTTGGCGTGGATGGGGGCGAACTGGGTGGCGCCAACCGGGCCGCGTTCGTCGATGGGATCACCCACGACGTTGAGAATGCGGCCAAGCGTCTTGGGGCCGACCGGCACCGAGATCTGCGCGCCGGTGCTGGTCACCGACTGGCCACGGGTGAGGCCTTCGGTCGAGTCCATGGCGATGGTGCGCACGGTGTTTTCACCCAGGTGCTGCGCCACTTCCAGCACCAGGCGGTTGCCGTTGTTGCTGGTTTCGAGAGCCGAGAGGATGGCCGGCAGTTCGCCGTCGAATTGAACGTCGACGACGGCGCCGATGACCTGGCTGATCTTGCCGGTCGATGTGATGACAGGTGCGGTTGCCATTCTAGTCTTTCCTTGCCTGCTGGGTCGTCGTCAAAGCGCTTCGGCGCCGGCGATGATTTCGATGAGTTCGGTGGTGATCGCGGCCTGGCGGCTGCGGTTGTATTGGATGGTCAGCTTCTTGATCAGCTCGCCGGCGTTGCGCGTGGCATTGTCCATCGCGGTCATCGAGGCGCCCTGTTCGCTGGCCATGTTCTCAATCAGCGCCCCGAACAGCTGGACACGCAGATAGCGCGGCAGCAGGTCAGCGAGGATCGCTTCCTCGTCGGGTTCGTAATCGACCACGGCGCCGCCATCGTTGGCAACGGCCACGGTCGGGGCCGGCACCGGGATGATCTGCTGGGTGGTGGGGATCTGCACCAGCGCGCTGCGGAACTTGGAATAGATCAGGTGCGCCACGTCGAACTGGCCGGCCTCGTACATGGCCAGCAGTTCGTTGGCGATCTTTTCCGCTTCGGCAAAGCCGGCCTCGCGCACCACGGTGGTGTCGAACCCACCGGCAATCGCGCTGGGATAATCGCGCCGGATCGGGGCGCGGCCCTTGCGGCCGACGAGGTAGAACTTCACCGTCTTGCCCTGGGCAAGCAGTTCCTGCGCCTTGGCCTTGGCGGCCTTGACGATGTTGGCGTTGAACGCGCCGCACAGGCCGCGATCGGAATTGGCGACGACCAGCAGGTGAACCTGGTCCTTGCCATTGCCGGCCAGCAGCTTGGGGCTGCCTTCACCAACCTGCACCTTGCTGGCGAGGCTGGCCATGACACCGGCGAGGCGGCCGGCATAGGGGCGCGCGGCCTCGGCAGCGGCCTGCGCCTTGCGCAGCTTGGCCGCGGCGACCATCTGCTTGGCCTTGGTGATCTTCTGGGTCGACTTGACCGAGTTGATCCGCAGCTTGAGTTCCTTGAGCGAGGCCACTCGTCTATCTCCACTTCATCTCCCCCGGCTGGCCGTGCTGGCCCACCGGGGGGATGAATCATGCGTTATCAGGCGAACTGCTTGGCGAAAGCGTCGAGCGCTTCCTTGAGCTTGGCCTTGGCGCCGTCGCCCAGATCCTTGGTGTCGCGGATTTCGGCGAGCAGGTCGGCCTTCTGCGTGCGCAGGAAGCTCAAGAGTTCGGCTTCGTATTCGGTGACCTGGTCGACCGGCACGGCGTCGAGGTAGCCCTGGGTGCCGGCAAAGATCACGCAGGTCTGCTCTTCAAAGCCCTGCGGCGAGAACTGCGGCTGCTTGAGCAGCTCGGTCAGGCGCGCACCGCGGTTGAGCAGCTTCTGCGTCGAGGCATCGAGGTCAGACCCGAACTGGGCGAAGGCCGCCATTTCGCGGTACTGCGCCAGCTCCAGCTTGATCGAGCCGGCCACCTTCTTCATCGCCTTGGTCTGGGCCGAGGAGCCCACGCGCGACACAGAGAGGCCGACGTTGATGGCCGGACGGATGCCCTGGTAGAACAGCCCGGTTTCCAGGAAGATCTGGCCGTCGGTGATCGAGATCACGTTGGTCGGGATGTAGGCCGACACGTCACCGGCCTGGGTTTCGATGATCGGCAGGGCGGTCAGCGAACCGGCGCCGTTGTCGTCGTTCATCTTGGCGGCGCGTTCGAGCAGGCGGCTGTGCAGGTAGAACACGTCACCCGGATAGGCTTCGCGGCCCGGCGGGCGACGCAGCAGCAGCGACATCTGGCGATAGGCCACGGCCTGCTTGGAAAGGTCATCGTACACGATCACGGCGTGCATGCCGTTGTCGCGGAAGAATTCACCCATGGTGCAGCCGGTGTAGGGCGCCAGGTACTGCAGCGGGGCCGGTTCCGAAGCGGTGGCGGCCACGACGATGGTGTATTCCATCGCGCCGTTTTCTTCGAGCTGGCGCACGATCTGGGCCACGGTCGAGCGCTTCTGGCCGATCGCGACGTAGATGCAGTACAGCTTCTTGCCTTCGTCCGAACCGGCGTTGACGGCCTTCTGGTTGATGAAGGTGTCGATCGCGACGGCGGTCTTGCCGGTCTGGCGGTCACCGATGATCAGTTCGCGCTGGCCACGGCCCACGGGCACCAGGGCGTCGATCGCCTTGAGGCCGGTCTGCACGGGTTCGTGCACCGACTTGCGCGGGATGATGCCGGGAGCCTTGACTTCGACGCGGCGGCGCTCGGTGTATTCGATCGGGCCCTTGCCATCGATCGGATTGCCCAGCGCGTCGACCACGCGGCCCAGCAGACCCTTGCCGATCGGAACGTCCACGATCGTGCCGGTGCGCTTGACGGTGTCGCCTTCCTTGATCTCGGCGTCAGAGCCGAAGATCACGACGCCGACGTTGTCGGCTTCGAGGTTGAGGGCCATGCCCTTGATGCCGTTGGCGAATTCGACCATTTCGCCGGCCTGGACCTGATCCAGCCCGTGGATGCGGGCGATGCCGTCGCCGACCGACAGCACGGAGCCGACTTCCGAGACCTGGGCCTCGGTGCCGAAGCTGGCGATCTGGTCCTTGATGACCTTAGAGATTTCAGCGGCGCGGATTTCCATCGTTCAGCCTTTCGTGCAAACTTTTTGGCTTCAGCCCTTCATGGCCTGGGCGAGCGAATTGAGACGGGTGCGGATCGAGCTGTCGATCATCTGGCTGCCGATCTTGACGACCAGCCCGCCGAGAATCTCGGGATCGACCGCAGTCTTGAGCTTGATCGACTTGCCGGCACGGGCAGCGAGCTTTTCCGACAGCGCAGCGATCTGGCCGTCGTCGAGCGGATGCGCGCTGGTGACATGGGCAGTCACTTCGTTGCGGGCAGCTGCAGCAATCGCGGCATAGGCGCGCGCCACATCGGGCAGGGCGGACAGGCGGCGGTTGCCAGCGATCACGCCGAGGAAGTTGGCGGTGAGGGGCGAAACGCCCAGCACCTGGCCAACGGCGGCGATCGCACGGGCGGCGTCTTCGCGGGCGACCTGCGGATTGCGGATCAGCGCGGCGAAATCAGCCGATTCGCGCAGGGCGTCAGCCAGGCGCTCAAGATCGCCTTCCACGGCCGCAACCAGGCCCTGTTCATTTGCCAGCTCATAAAGTGCGGAAGCATAACGCCCCGCCAGGCTGGCCGTGATGCCGCTGGAAATCTCCACGCGCCTCAGTCCCCTTCGTCCAAGGATTTCAAGCAAGGCGCATGACGCGCAAAAAATGCACGTGACGGCCCGCAGTCCCGGCGCGCCTAGCAACGTCACCGCCATATGACAAGTCACCAGTTGGCAGCCCCTGTTAATGGAGGCGCAAACGTATGCGTATCAGCGTGTCGAAACGTCTCACGCGTGGGACGGCGTAGGCGGGGAAAGGTGGCTTGGCCCGCCGAGGGTGATTCGGGGGAGGCGGGGCTGGGGGTGGTGGGAAGCCTTGCACTACCCTTCCGCCCCCCCCCGACCCCCTCCTCTGAAGAGGAGGGGGAGAGGCGGCCAACGATCAGGGCACCGGCTGGCAATTGTAGCGCATGCGTTCATTGGGTTCTGCGGGCAGCAGTGCGCGGATCGCTTGTTGGGCGTCGCCAAAGCGGCGGGCTTCGGCCTCTCCGGCGCCGCAGGCCGGGGCCACCACCTTTTGCCGGGCATCGCGCGCCTGATTCATGGCATCGAGGCCCATGAGGAAGCGTTCGACGGTATAGCTGCGGCTGTCGGGATCGAAGTGGGTAACCGCGATGGTATCCTCGCCATTGGGCACCAGCACGCGCGACCAGCCATCGGCGGCCAGGCCATATTGGCTGCGCTGGTTCATGCAGCCGTCCTGGCTCCAGGTGATCGGCACATCGGTGATGTCTGACACGGTCACGCGGCTGCGCTGGGGATCTAGCACGCAGATGAACTTGCCGGTAGCGGCTTTGCCGCCGGCCGCCGTGCTCGCCAGGGCATCGGGCGTGCCGCTGGCGGCGGCCACGATATCCTGCGCGCGGTTGTCGATCGACAGCAGGCTGGGCCGCAGTGCCCAGGCCGCCACGGTGCCCAGCAGCAGCAGCAGCGCGCTGCCGCCGGCGATGCGCGTGGCATTGGCGTTGTCGCGCTGGGCATAGATGAACGCCGCGCCGCCTGCGCCCAGCGTTGCCACCAGCAGCAGCACGGCAATCGCCATGCCGTTGTCGCGCTGGGTCAAGATCTCGATCTCGGCCTGGCGGCGCGCGGTTTCCAGCGCGCGGGCGTGGGCATTCTGGCGCGCTTCGTTTTGCGCAGCCTGGCGCGCCTGGTCGCTGGCAGCGCGTTCGCTGTCGGCGCGGTCGAGATCGGCGATGGAGGTGCAGGGCAGGTCGCTGGCGTGGGCCTGGACATTGTTCTGCTGCAGGAAGCGTGACAGCTCCCGCATCGAGATGGCGAAATAGAACGCCGAATCGGTGCTGTTGTCGCTGACCGTGCCGAACGAGTTGACCCCGACGACGCGGCCGCAGGCATCGAGCAGCGGACCGCCCGAATTGCCCGCACCGATCGGCGCGGTGTGCAGGATCGTGTCGAATTCCTTGGAACTGCGCCCGGCCGAGACGTAGCCCCGGGTCTTTACCGCCGCCTGGGGGCTGACCAGATCCGACAGCGACAGGCCCTGCGCCAGATCGACGTTGCCGGGATAGCCCACCGCGCTGACATCGGCGCCATCGCTCACCTGGCCGGCATAGAGCGAAAGCGGCGCGAGCCGGCCGCCGCCCTGGATCTTGAGCAGGGCCAGGTCGTTGCGCGGGGAATAGGCGACGACGCGCGCTTCATAGCCGCCGCGCCCCTGCGGCGGTACGATGCCGGCGATCAGGGTATCGTCCTGGCGCAGCGCCTCTACCACGTGGGCATTGGTGACGACATATTCGGGCGTGACGGCAAAGCCGCTGCCATGGCCGATCATGGTGGAACTGCGCCCTTCGGTTTGGACGATCACGACACGCACGACGCCACGGCTGGCGGCGGCGATGTCGGCCGGATCGGCCAGCGCCGGCAGGGCCGGCACCAGGACAAGGGCAACGATGAGCGAGGCGATGAGGCGGCGCAACATGGCGCAGGTCATTGCCGGGATTTGCTTTGATCGCAAGGCGCGGGATGCGCGCGGGCGGCAAGGATGGCATGAAGGGCAGAGGAAAACACACAGGACTGGCCATGAACAACACCCCACCCCTCGATCCCCAGGCCTGCTGGCAGGCCGTGCTGGCGCGCGACCGGGCGTGGGATGGGGTGTTTGTCACCGGCGTGCTGACCACCGGGATCTATTGCCGGCCATCGTGCGCGGCCCGCCATCCGGCGCGGGGCAATGTGCGCTTCTTTGCCGATGGCGCCCAAGCACGCGCGGCCGGGCTGCGGGCCTGCCTGCGCTGCCGGCCTGATGACCTGGCGCGCGATGCCGCTGCCGTGGCCGGGGCGATCGCCGCGATCAAGGCGGCCGAGACTGCGCCCACGCTCGATGCCCTGGCGGCGCAGGCCGGCTATTCCCCCGCCCATTTCCAGAAGCTGTTCACCAGCCACACCGGGCTTTCCCCGGCCGCCTATGCCCGCGCGCTGCGCCAGCGGCGCATGGGCGATGTGCTGGCCGGTGCCGATAGCGTGACCGAGGCGATCCACGAGGCCGGCTATGGCGCGCCCTCGCGCTTTTATGCCGAAAGCGACCGGCTGGGCATGGCGCCATCGGCCTGGCGCAATGGCGGGGCGGGCGTGACGATCCGCTGGGCGCAGGTGGCCACCTCGCTTGGGCCGATGCTGGTGGCCGCCACCGACAAGGGCGTTTGCCGCCTGTCGTTTGGCGAAGGGGAGGACGCCTTGCGCGCCCGCTTTCCTAAGGCGACTCTGATCGCGGGCGGGGCAGACTTTGCCGCGCTGCTCGATGCCGTGGTCGATGCGGTGGAAGTGCCGGGGCGGGCCGACCATATCCCGCTCGATGTGGCCGGCACCGCCTTTCAGGAGTCGGTGTGGCGGCAGTTGCAGGCGATCCCGCCGGGCGAAACCCGCAGCTATGCTCAGATCGCCGCCGCCGTCGGCAAGCCCGGCGCGATGCGCGCCACCGGCAGTGCCAATGGTGCCAACAACGTCGCGGTGCTGATCCCCTGCCACCGCGTCGTGCGATCGGACGGCACCCTGGGCGGCTATGCCTATGGCCTGGAGATCAAGCGCCAGCTGCTGGAGCGTGAGCGGTCTTAAGGGGCGAGGATCACCGTATCGGCGGGGCGCCAGGCCGGCGTGGCCGCCACATAGAACGTGAGGCGCGCGGTGGCCGTAATGCGGTGCGGCACCTGTGGCGGTAGATAGACCACCGAGCCGGTTTTGAGAGGTTGCACGGCACTGCCGATCTGGACGCTGCCTTCGCCACTGGTGACGAACATCACTTCGTGCCCTTCCTTGGTCATCATGCTGGGCATGGCGCGTCCAGCGGCGATGACAAAGCGGGCCGCGCTGATCTGGTCTGCGTGCTGCGGCGCGGTGCGGCCGACCAGTTCCTGCAACGATACCGGATTTGCGGCGGGGGTGGCGGGCGCCGGCGCTTCGGCTGCGCTTTTGCCAGGGGCATCGTCGCGCGTCAGTTTTCTGATCTGTTTGGCAAATGCCGGGTATCGCACCAAGAGATCGGCCCGCTTTCCGGCCTCATAATCGGCATATTCAAAGCCGGGCGCCAGGGTGTTGGCGCCAAAACTGTAGGCGCTGCGGGGCGCGCCGATCGGGATCGCCCCCATCCAGGTGCCGCGCGGCACCAGGATCTGCGGCTCCTGGCCCGCCAGAACATTGCTGCCCCAGATTTTGACCTCGCCATGGCCATCGGGGTAGAGCAGCAGCAACTGGGCCGGATTGCCGCCGTAGAAGTGCCACATCTCGTCGGTGGCGAGCCGGTGCATGGCGGAAAAGTCACGCTGGGTGAGGATCAGGTAGGTTGCGGTATAAGCCCAGCGCGTGCCGGGATAGCGATCAGCGAGTGCGCCGCCGACTTCATCCTTGCTTTTGAAGGTCTGGATGAACCACGGCCCTTCGTGCGGGATGTTTTCCATGTGGAAATGGCGGATCAGCGCCTGCGCGCCGGCTGGAACACCATCGGCATTTGCCGGGCGCGCCATAACCCCCGTGCTGCCGCATCCCAGCAGCAGTAGCGCACCGCCCAGCAACAGCGCTTTTGTCATGCTTGTACTCCCTCACGCGGCAACCTGGCCCCCATGCCAGCGCAGCAGCGCGATCTTAGGCATGACAACCGGGCACGTCGCGCAGGAATTGTTCGGCGCTGCGCCTTACGCGCGTGCCCAGCCTTTCTTTGCCGGTTCCAGCGTTTCGAGGAAGGCAGCGGCGCTGTCGCGGTATTCGGCCTGCTTGTCGGCGCTCATGCGTCGCCAGGTGGCGTAGGGGTTGGCGAGGCGCGGGTTGCCGGCCAGGCGTTCCTCGTTGCGGGCGAGGAAATCCCAGTAGAGCGCGTTGAACGGGCAGGCGCCGTCGCCCACCTTGCGCTTCACGTCATAGCGGCAATCGCCACAATAGTTGCTCATCCGGTCGATATAGGCGCCGCTGGCGGCATAGGGTTTCGACGCCAGCTTGCCGCCATCGGCAAACAGCGCCATGCCGGCCACGTTGGGCAGTTCCACCCATTCAAAGGCATCGGCGTAAACCACCAGGAACCAGTCGGCCACGTCTTGCGGAGACAGCCCGGCAAGCAGTGCGAAATTGCCCATGACCATCAGCCGCTGGATATGGTGGGCATAGGCATTCTTGTGCGTGGCGCGCACGCAATCGGCCACGCAGGCCATGTCGGTTTCGCCGGTCCACCAGAATTCGGGCAGGGGCCGCGTGGCGCCCAGCTGGTTGGCTTTGCTCAGATCGGGCATGGTCAGCCAATAGATGCCGCGCACATATTCGCGCCAGCCGATGACCTGGCGGATGAAGCCTTCGACTGCCTCGATCGGGGCGCGGCCTTCGCGCCATTCGGTCTCGGCGCGGCGGCACATCTCCACCGGATCGATCAGCCCGATGTTGAGCGCCGGGCTGATCACCGCGTGATACATCGTGTCGGTGCCGGCCATCATCGCATCCTGATAGCGGCCGAACAGCGGCAGCCGCGTTTTCAGGAAGCGGTCAAAGGCATGGGCGGCCTGTGCCGCCGTAACCGGCCAGGCAAAGTGATCGAGGCTGCCGAAATGCCCGGCAAAGCGCGCCTCGACCAGGGCAATCACCTCTTGCGTGATGGCATCGGGGGCAAAGTGCGAGACGGCGGGCGGGCGGCACTCCGCGTCGGGGCCGCCGCGGTTTTCCGCGTCGAAGTTCCATTTGCCGCCCGCCGGCTTGTCGCCGTCCATCAACAGGCCGGTCTTGCGGCGCATCTCGCGATAGAAATACTCCATGCGCCATTGCTTGCGCCCGGCGGCCCACTGGAAGAAATCGGGTAGCGGGCAGACAAAGCGGGTATCGGGCAGCACCCGCAGCCGCACGCCCAGCGTATCGCGCCAGGCCGTGATCATCTCGCGCACGCGCCATTCGCCCGGTTCGGTGATCTGCACGCCGCGCGGGGCATGGCGCCGGATCGCGCGCTGTACCTCCGCCGTGAAACTGCCGGTGTTGCCGGGATCATCCAGTTTTACGTAATCGACGGTGAAGCCGGTATCGCGCAGTTCCCGGGCGAAATGGCGCATTGCCGAAAAGATCAGCGCGATCTTGGCCTTGTGGTGGCGCACATATTGCGTCTCGTCCCACACCTCCATCATCAGCACCACGGTGTCTTCGGGCGTGCGATCAGCCAGGCTCGACAGGCCATGGGAAAGCTGGTCCCCCAGCACGGGGACAAGGACGGGGCCGTTGCTCATGATCGCTCAAACGAAGCTGTAGGGATCGATATCCACCGCCACCCTTACCCCTTGGGGAAAGCGGAACGGCTCCAGCCACTG
>NZ_KE148356.1:15368-31258 GCF_000410615.1 Novosphingobium sp. B-7
GCCACTGGCGGATCACTTTCTGCACCTCGCTCGATCGGCGGGCATTGACCAGCAGGCGATAGCGATAACGCCCGCGCAGCAGCGAAAGCGGGGCGGGCGCGGGGCCAAGGATCATCACATCGTCAAGGCGCGGCGCGGTGCCGCCAATGGCGCGGGCGGCATCGCGCGCTTCGGCCTCGTCCTCGCTCGACACGATGATCGCGGCCCAGCGGCCGAACGGCGGGGCGTGGGCTTCGCGCCGGGCCTCTGTCTCGGCCGCATAGAACGCGTCGCGATCGCCACTGGCCAGCGCGGCGATCACCGGGGCATCGGGGTGGCGCGTCTGGATCAGCACTTCACCGGGCTTTTCCCCCCGGCCAGCGCGGCCGGCAACCTGCGCCACCTGTTGATAGGTGCGCTCGGCGGCGCGCAAGTCGCCGCCTTCCAGGCCCATGTCGGCATCGACCACCCCCACCAGGGTTAGGTCGGGGAAGTGATAGCCCTTTGTTACCAGTTGCGTTCCCACGATCACGTCGATGGCCTTGTTCTCTGCCTGGGCCACGAATTCGGCCGCCTTGGCCGCACTCGTCAACGTGTCCGAAGTGACAAGCGCCACGCGCGCCTCGGGCAGGATCGTGGCCACTTCGTCGGCAATGCGCTCCACCCCCGGGCCGCAGGCGACCAGGCAATCGGGCTCGCCGCATTCGGGGCAGGCGCGGGGCGTTGGCACCTCGTGGCCGCAATGATGGCAGGCGAGGCGCTGCGACAGGCGGTGTTCGACCAGCCACGCCGAGCAATTGGGGCACTGGAAGCGATAGCCGCAGGTGCGGCACAGCGTCAGCGGGGCATAGCCGCGCCGGTTGAGAAACAGCAGGCTCTGCTCACCCTTGGCCAGCCGCTCGCGCAGGCCCTCCACCAGCGGCGGGGCCAGCCAGTGGCCGCGCTCCGGCGCTTGTTCGCGCAAGTCGAGAATGCGGATATCGGGCAGGCCGGCGCCGCCAAAGCGGCTGGGCAACACCAGCCGTTCATAGCGCCCGCTCGCGGCCATATGCAGGCTTTCCAGCGCGGGGGTGGCGCTGGCCAGCACCACCGGGATGCTTTCGAAATAGCCGCGCATCACCGCCACATCGCGCGCGTTGTAGCGCACGCCGTCGTCCTGCTTGAACGAGATCTCGTGGGCTTCGTCCACCACGATCAGGCCCAGCGCGGCAAAGGGCAGGAACAGTGCCGACCGCGCGCCCACTACCACTTGCGCGCGCCCCTGCGCCACCGCCCGCCAGGCCCGGCGCCGTTCCGACGATTTGAGCGAGGAATGCCAGGTGACCGGCTCCACGCCAAAGCGCGCCTCGAACCGGGCGAGGAAACTTTGCGTCAGCGCGATTTCGGGCAGCAGCACCAGCACCTGGCGCCCCTGTTCCAGCGCGGCGGCAATCGCCTCGGCATAAGTCTCGGTCTTGCCCGATCCGGTCACCCCGTCGAGCAGGAACGTGACGAAACGCCGCGCCGCCACGGCCTCTACCAGCCGCCCGGCGACCTGCGCCTGGGTGGGGGTCAATTCCGGCACGGCATGGCGCGGATCGGCGGCGGGGTAGGGCCGGTCGGCATCGACCGTGACGGGTTCGAGCAGGCCGGCATTGACCATGCCGCGCAGCACCCCGTCGGAAACCTCGGCAATTTCGGCAAGTTCGCGGATCGTCGCCTGCTGGTCGATCAACAGGTCCATCGCCTGCGCGCGTTGCGGTGTCAGCCGGCCCGGCTCGCGCCCGGACAGGCGATATTCGGTAACTGTGCTGCCGCCTTGCAGCGCCGCCGTGCTCGACAGCGCCATGCGCGCCACGGCCGAAAGCGGGGCCATGTAGTAATCGGCGCACCATTCGATCAGGCGGCGCAGCGGCGCGCCGAGCGGCGGCACCGGCACCACGCCCAGGATCGGGCGCAGCTTGTGTTCGGGCACGTCGGCACTGGGCAGGCGGTCTTCTTCCCATACCACGCCCAGAATCTGGCGCGGCCCCAGCGGGCAGACCACCACCTGGCCCGGCACCACATCGAGATGTGCGGGCACCTTGTAGTCGAGCGGCCCCAGCGCGGCGTTGAACACCACGCAACGGATGCGGCGGGATTGGCTGCGCGGCGGGGGCTGGCTCATCACCCCGTGCATATAGGCAGCCGGGCGCATGGGGCAAATGGGGAACGCGGCCTTTGCGCCAACGTTGATCGGGGTATGGCGCACAAGCAGGCCTGACAGCGCGATGGGGCTGCCCTATAGCCCGCGCCAGATTCGCCGTTATGGTGTTAACGCCATTATCAAATCATAACCCTTGCGCAGGACAATCCCTCATGAAGTTCTTTGTCGACACGGCCGATACCGCCGAAATCGCCGATCTGGCCGCCACCGGGCTTCTCGATGGCGTGACCACCAACCCCAGCCTGATCGCCAAGTCGGGCCGCGACTTCATCGAGGTGACCAAGGAAATCTGCCACCTCACGCACGGGCCGGTTTCGGCCGAAGTGGTCGCGCTCGATCACGCCGGGATGATGCGCGAGGCCGAAATCCTGCGCAAGATCGCCGACAACGTGTGCATCAAGGTGCCGCTGACGATCGACGGCCTCAAGACCTGCAAGAAGCTGACCGCCGATGGCACGATGGTCAACGTCACGCTGTGCTTCTCGGCCAACCAGGCGCTGCTTGCGGCCAAGGCCGGCGCGACGTTCGTCTCGCCCTTCGTCGGCCGCCACGATGACAACGGCTTTGACGGCATGGACCTGATCCGCGACATCCGCCTGATCTATGACAACTATGCCTACGAGACCGAAATCCTCGTCGCCTCGATCCGCCATGGCATCCACATTCTGGAAAGCGCGCGCATCGGCGCCGACGTGATCACCGCACCGCCGGCGGTGATCAAGGGCCTGTTCAAGCATGTCCTGACCGAAAAGGGCATCGAAGGGTTCCTTGCGGATTGGGCCAAGACCGGCCAATCTATCGGTTGATGAAGACACGCGCCCCGGTTTCTGTGGCCGGGGCGCGATTTGCAAAACTGGATTGATTCTTGGCTGCCGAATCCCCGCTCGATACCTTCCGCTCCGTTCTCACCGGCACGTCCCGCGCCTTGGCGGAACAGCCCGAAGTGGAAGTGGCATGGACATCGGACCAGGCCAGCCAGACCGGCAAGCTGATGCGCGTGCCCATGCCCGGCCGCGCCTTGCCGGCAGAGCAGGTGGCCCAGGCGCGTGGCGCCGCCGATTCCATGGCGCTGCGCCTGCGCTATCACAACGATGCGCTGCACAATGCCGGCGCGCCGGCGGAAATGCTCGCCCGCGCCTGTTATGACGCGGTGGAGCGGGTGCGCTACGAAGTGCTCGGCTCTGACGGATATCAGGGCATGCGCGGCAATCTCGATGCCGTGACCGCGCAGCGGGTCAGCGCCGATCCGATCAGCCGCGCGACCAAGCCCGAAGAAGTGCCGCTGCCCACCGCGCTTTCGTTGCTGCTGCGCGAAAAGCTTACCGGCGCGCCAATCCCGGCGCTGGCCAAGCTTGGCACCGACATGGTGCGCAGCTGGATCGAGGCCAAGGCCGGCGACGACATGGCAAGCCTTGCCGGCAGCCTGGAAGACCAGAAGGCGTTCCAGAAGCTGGCGCTCTCGATGCTCGGCCATCTCGATCTCACCCAGGCCGCTGCGCCCGAGCAGAACGAGAACGAGGACGAAGACAGCGAGGACGAACAGGACGACGGCACCGAAAAGCCCGAAGAGTCCGAGTCCAGCGCGGATGACCAGCAACCGGTCGAGCAGGCCGGCGATACCTCTGACGGGGAAGGCGATGGCGATCAGCAGGAAGAGGCCGATCGCCCCGATGATGCCGCCGATGCCGACATGGCTGACGAGGGCGAGGAAGGCATGCTGCCCACCCGGCCCAACCGTCCGTGGACCGACCTGCCCGAGGATTTCGACTACAAGACCTATACCACCCGTTTCGACGAGGTGATCGCCGCTACCGACCTGTGCGACGAGGAAGAGCTGACGCGCCTGCGCGCCTACCTCGACAACCAGATGAAGGGCCTGCAAAGCGTGGTGACGCGGCTGGCCAACCGCCTGCAGCGCCGCCTGATGGCCGCGCAGAACCGCAGCTGGGATTTCGACCAGGAGGAAGGCCTGCTCGATGCCGCGCGGCTGGCCCGCGTGGTGATCGCGCCGGGCCATTCGCTGTCATACAAGATCGAGCGCGAAGTCGAGTTCAAGGACACCGTCGTGACCTTGCTGATCGACAATTCCGGCTCGATGCGCGGGCGGCCGATCTCCATCGCGGCGATCAGCGCCGATATCCTGGCGCGCACGCTGGAACGCTGCGGGGTGAAGACTGAAGTGCTCGGCTTTACCACTCGCGCCTGGAAGGGCGGCCAATCGCGCGAGGCGTGGCTGGCCGGTGGCAAGCCGGCGCATCCCGGCCGTCTCAACGACTTGCGCCACATTGTTTACAAGAAGGCTGACGAGCCCTGGCGCCGCGCGCGCAAGAACCTGGGCCTGATGATGCGCGAAGGCCTGCTCAAGGAAAACATCGACGGCGAGGCGCTGCTCTGGGCGCACACCCGCATGCTCGCCCGGCAAGAGGATCGCCGCATCCTGATGGTGATTTCCGATGGCGCGCCGGTGGATGACAGCACGCTGTCGGTCAACCACGCCGGCTATCTGGAACAGCACCTGCGCCGGGTGATCGACTGGATCGAAAAGCAGAGCCCGGTACAACTGGTCGCCATCGGCATCGGCCATGACGTGACCCGCTATTACCGCCGCGCCGTGACGATCATGGACGTGGAGCAACTGGGCGGCACGATCGTGGAACAGCTGGCCGACCTGTTCGAGGTGGATTGAGCGTTCGGTAGGAACGGGGCTTCGACAGGCTCAGCCCGAACGGGTTTAGCAGGGTGTAAAGCCCCATCCTCTTTAGAGGAGGGGGTTGCGGGTGGTGCGGACCCTGGCGCCGGGCATCCACCCCCCCCCGACCCCCTCCTCTGAAGAGGATGGGGAGAGGAATGGTTCACCACCCCAACCTTGACCGCACACCCCCGCGCGGGGCAAAGCGCGCGGCATGACCGACCAATCCGCCCCGCTCATGCTGTTCAACAGCCTTACCCGCGCGCTCGAACCGTTCGTGCCGGTCCATCCTGGCGAAGCGCGGGTCTATTCCTGCGGGCCGACGGTCTATAACTATCCCCACATCGGCAACATGCGCGCCTATGTCTTTGCCGATGTGCTGGGCCGCACGCTGTCGTGGAAGGGCTATGCGCTCACCCACGTCATCAACATCACCGACGTGGGCCACCTGACCGACGATGCCGACGCCGGCGAAGACAAGCTGGAAAAGGCCGCGCGGGCCAATGCGCAATCGATCTGGGACATCGCGCGCCACTATACCCAGGCCTATTGGGCGGATATCGACGCGCTGGGCATTCGCCAGCCGGCGCACTGGTCGATCGCCACCGATTATGTGCCGGCGATGATCGAGTTCGCCCAGAGCATTGCCGACAAGCACTGCTACGAGTTGCCCGGCGGCCTCTATTTTGATGTCTCCACCGTGGCCGACTATGGCAAGCTCGCCCGCGCCGCGACCGACGAGGGCGAAGGGCGGATCGAGCAGGTGGAGGGCAAGCGCCACCAGGCCGACTTCGCGATCTGGCGCAAGACCCCGCCGGGCGAGACGCGCCAGATGGAGTGGGACAGCCCCTGGGGCCGCGGTGCGCCGGGCTGGCACCTGGAATGCTCGGTCATGTCGGGCAAGCTGCTGGGCTTTCCGTTCGACATCCACACCGGCGGGATCGACCACCGCGAGATCCACCACCCCAACGAAATCGCGCAAAACCAGGCGTTCTGCTGCGCCGGCAGCCTGGCTGACCCGGCCAATTCCGGCGCGCGCATGTGGATGCACAACAATTTCCTGGTCGAACGCTCTGGCAAGATGAGCAAGTCTTCCGGCGAGTTCCTGCGCCTGCAACTCTTGATCGACCGGGGCTATCACCCGCTCGCCTATCGCCTGATGTGCCTGTCGGCACATTATCGCAGCGAGCTGGAGTTTTCCTGGGAAGGGCTGGGCGCGGCGCTCACCCGGTTGAAGCGCATGGTCATGGCCGTGGCTCAACTCAAAGAGCGTGCGGAAGAAGGCGTCGATACCAGCGCCTGGCGCAGCCATGCCAAGCTGGCGCCGCTGGTGGAGCGCTTCGACGCAGCGGTCAGCGAGGATCTCAATACCGCCGTGGCGCTGACCGTGCTCGACGAGGCGGTGGCGCTCAAGAAGATCGATCCGGCGCTCAAGCTGGCGGCGATCACCGCGTTTGACGCGGTGCTGGGCCTCAACCTGCTCACGCTCGATCGCACCGCCCTGCGCCTGCGCCCCAAGGCGGCCACGATCACCGAGGACGAGATCGCCCAGCGCATCGCCGCCCGCCAGGAAGCCCGCGCCGCCAAGGACTTTGCCCGCAGCGACGCCTTGCGCGACGAACTGGCGGCCGAGGGCGTGGACGTGATGGACGGCGACCCGCTCGGCTGGGACTGGCGGCTGGGGTGATTTTTCTCCCCATCCTCTTTAGAGGAGGGGGTTGGGGGGTGGTGGATGCCCAGCGCAAGGCTTCGCACCACCCCCAACCCCTCCTCTGAAGAGGAGGAGAGAAAATCCCGTGTTTCCACCCCGTTCGGGCTGAGCCTGTCGAAGCCCGCGCGCGCCACACCAATCACCCCTGATCGAGCAGCAGCAGTTCCAGCTCCACCTCCAGCGTGCGCTGCGGCAGCATGGCCTCGTCGGTGCGCACCACGGTCACATCGGCCACCACCGCGCCGGGCACGGTGAATTCATGGTCGGGCAGGGCGGCAATCAGCGCCTCGCCATCGTCGCACGCTTCCCACCCGGTGTAGCGCAGGATCACGGTATGGCGCGCGCCGGAAAAGGTGACGCTGGCCCAGGGTCGTTCGCGGTGGTCGATGAGTTGTGCGCTGCGCCCGGCCAGCGCCAGCACGCTGCGCACCACGCGGGGCGCCAAGCCTGCCGCGACTCGGCGCGGGCGAGGGGCATTGCTGGGGCTGAAAGCATCGTGATTGCGCAGCATGGGAAGCAATCCTTTGTGTTGAAAACCCAATATGTTCATGAAATGTTCTTTGGCGCTTTTGCCACTGTCGCGGCCATGCCGGCTGGTCTGAATGGTTAAGGACATGGGTTGAATCGCGACATGAAATTTCCTCGGATTCCGGTGCAGTCCTGTGGACAAATCCCGATAAAAATCCTATAAACTGCGGGATAGACCTAGTGTCTAGGAAAAATCCTTCGAGTTTGGACGCACCATGGCGAAGTCTCTGGAATCTGTCGAAAGCGCTGGCGCGATAGGCAAAGGTGGCGGTGAACCGCTCGATCCGGCGCGGGCGCGGCTGGTCGAACTGGCTGCCGCGCGGGGGGTTTCGCTCTCGGCGCTGTCTGGGCTGATCGGGCGCAATGCCAGCTATCTCCAGCAATTCGTGCGCAAGGGCTCGCCGCGCAAGCTGGAGGAGATCGACCGTGGCACCCTGGCGCGGTTCTTTGGCGTGGACGAGGCGGAACTGGGCGCGCCCGATCCGGCGGTGCATGTGCCCGCGGCACTGCGGCAGGATGGCGTCGGTCTTTCCACGCCGCGAACCCAGGCCGAATGGGCCGATATTCCCCGCCTGGCGCTGGGCGCTTCGGCCGGGCCAGGGGCGCTGACGGCCGATGAAGTGCCGGTCGGCCGGCTGCGCTTTTCCAGCCGCTGGCTCAAGGCGCAGGGCCTCGATCCGGCCATGCTCAGCGTGATCGAGGTGGAAGGCGACTCGATGGAGCCGACGCTGCGCGACAGCGACGAAATCCTGGTCGACCGCACCCCGCGCCCGTTGCGCGCCGGCATCCACGTGATCCGCGTGGACGATGTGCTGCTGGTCAAGCGATTGGAAGCGGGCGCGGCGGGCATGATCCGCGTGATCAGCGACAACCCCGCCTATCCCCGCATGGAACGCCCCATGGCCGATGTCGACGTGGTCGGCCGCGTGGTATGGAAGGGCGGCAAGATCTGAAGGTGCGGCGCGCCAACGGCTTGCCATTTGCCGGCGCGCTGGCCATTTCAGGGGCATGAGTCAGACCCCATCCAGCACCGTGCCGCCCATGCAAGTGGCGATTTTGCCCGTTACGCCGTTGCAGCAGAACTGCACGCTGTTGTGGTGCACGGCCACGATGAAGGCGGCGGTGATCGATCCGGGGGGTGATCTCGACCGGATCAAGGCCCTGGTGGCCAAGGCTGGCGTCACGGTGGAAAAGCTGCTGATCACCCATGGCCACCTCGATCATTGCGGCGGCGCGGCGCAGCTGGCGCGCGACCTCGGCGTGCCGATCGAAGGGCCGCACGAGGCGGACCTGTTCTGGATCGCCAAGCTGGCCGAGGATAGCGGCCGCTGGGGCGTGCCGGCGGAAATCTTCACGCCGACGCGCTGGCTCGACCAAGGCGATACGGTCACGGTGGGCAATCTGACGCTCGATGTGCTGCATTGCCCGGGGCACACGCCGGGCCACGTGGTGTTTTTCCACGAGCCCTCGCGCTTTGCCGTGGTGGGCGATGTGCTGTTCCAGGGTGGCATCGGCCGCTGGGATTTCCCGCTCGGCAACTTTGACGATCTGGTCGCCTCGATCACCGGGCGGCTGTGGCCGCTGGGCGATGACGTGATGTTCAATCCAGGGCACGGCCCGCGCAGCACGTTTGGCCAGGAACGTGCGACCAATCCCTGGGTGGGGGATGCCGCGCTCGCCTGAGCGAAGCGGGCCTGATTCGTGGCGAATCAGGCCCGCAGGTTTTTCAGGCGTCGGCCGCGATGGAAATCGCCCAGACGGCAAGGCCAAGCAGCGCGAGAATCGTGGTCAGCGTGCCGATCATGCGCAGGCGCGAAGGCTGCTTGCCATCCATGCCCACGCCATGGGCAACGCGGCCCAGCATATAGATGCCCATGACGCCGAGCAGCCACGGGCTGCCCGGCCGCGCCAGTTCCACCAGGCCCGACAGGACCAGCACGATCGGGGCGCTTTCGATGAAGTTGGCCTGGGCGCGCATGCGCGCGACCAGCGGCGGATGGCCACCATCGCCCAGCGCGATCTTGGCCTCGCGCCGCACCATGCCGATGCGCACCATCAGCCAGAAATTGAGAATCGCCGCCGCCCCGGCGGAAACCAGGGTGATGGGCAGGATGATCGGCATCGTGTATTTTCCCCTCTCGCATGTTCTGCCCAGGTTTTCTGCGCCGGTGCATGGGCCAAATGCCGCCTTTGCGACGAGGCCATGCTTGCAAAGCACCAGAAAATCCGTATAGGCGCGGCCTTCGCCCGTGATAGGCGATGCCGGTCCACCCGCTCTAATCCAGAACGGAAGCCGTATGAACCCTTCGTCGTGAGATGCGGGGTTGTGCGGTGGCACGGTTTTCCCTATCGCGCCCGCAATCGTTGTAATTTTCAGGAACAGGTGCCGAAATGGCCGTCCCAAAAAGAAAGACCTCCCCGTCCCGCCGGGGCATGCGCCGCAGCCACGATGCGCTGAAGGCAGAAGCATTCCACGAATGCTCGAACTGCGGTGAACTCAAGCGCCCGCACATGCTGTGCAACGCTTGCGGTCACTACAACGGTCGCGAAATCATCGCCGTCGGCGCCTGAGCCGATCTGACGGAGGGATGATCGGATCATGAGCCTGCCCAGAATCGCCGTCGATGCGATGGGCGGCGACGAAGGCGTGCGCGTGATGATCGAAGGCGCCGCGCTTGCGCGTCGGCGCCACGATCGCTTCAAGTTCCTGCTGGTCGGGGACGAGGTGAAGATCGCTCAAGCCCTTGACCATCATCCCAACCTTCGCAGCGCGTCGGAAATTCTCCACGCGCCCGAAGCGGTGGCCGGCGATGAACGGCCCACCCAAGCCCTGCGCCGCGCACGCACCACGTCGATGGGATTGGCCATCGATGCGGTGAAGCGTGGCGAGGCTGGCGCTGCGGTGAGCAGCGGCAATACCGGCGCGCTCATGGCCATGGCCAAGTTGGCGCTGCGCACCATGCCTGGCATCGATCGCCCGGCACTGGCTGCCCTCCTGCCCACGCTGGGCACGCACGATGTCATCATGCTCGACCTGGGCGCGAACACCGATTGCGATGCCCGCAATCTGTTCCAGTTCGCCATCATGGGCGCAGCCTATGCGCGCATCGTCCACGGGCTCGACAGCCCGCGCGTGCGCCTGCTCAACATCGGCACCGAAGAAACCAAGGGCACCGAAAACCTGCGCGATGCCGCCGCCCTGCTCAAGCAGGCCGCTGCCTCGCTCGCGCTGACGTTCGATGGCTTTGCCGAGGCGGACAAGGTCTCGCGCGGCGATTTCGATGTCGTGGTGACCGATGGTTTTTCCGGCAACATCGCGTTGAAAGCGATGGAAGGCGCCGCCCGCTTTGTGGGCGATCTGCTGCGTCGCAGCTTCGCCTCGTCGCTGCGGTCCAAGCTGGGCTTCCTGATCTCGCGACCGGCGACCGAAACGCTCAAGCATCATCTCGATCCCAACAACCACAACGGGGCGGTGTTCCTCGGCCTGAATGGCGTGGTGGTGAAAAGCCATGGCAGCGCATCGGCCATGGGGGTGGCCAATGCCGTCGCCGTGACCGCGCGCCTCCTGGAGGAAAACCTGATCGAGCGCATCGCGGCCGACGTGGCTGCGGTGGACCCCGATACGATTCGCCAGCCGGCCCGACGCCGTGCGGCCAACACGGAAGGTGAAACCGCGCTGTGACTCTGCGCTCGGTTATTACCGGCAGCGGTTCCGCTCTGCCGCAACGTGCCGTTTCCAATGCTGAAATGGCGCAGATGGTGGATACCACCGACGAATGGATCGTGGAGCGCACGGGCATTCGCAATCGCTATATCGCGGGGGAGGGCGAAACCACGTCCTCGCTCGCCATCCTCGCCGCGCGCCGCGCGATCGAGGCTGCGGGGATCGAACCTGCCAGCATCGACCTGATCGTGCTGGCCACGGCCACACCGGATCAGACCTTTCCCGCCACGGCCACGATCGTGCAGCAGGCGCTGGGCTGCAATGGCGGCATGGCATTTGACGTCGCGGCGGTCTGCTCGGGCTTTCTCTATGCGATGGGTACGGCCGATGCCATGCTGCGCACCGGCATGGCGCGCCGCGCCCTGGTGATTGGCGCGGAAACCTTCAGCCGCATTCTCGATTGGGAAGACCGCACCACCTGCGTGCTGTTTGGCGATGGCGCCGGCGCCATGGTGCTCGAAGCGCGCGAAGTCGATCCGGCTGACGCGGCGGCGCCGGGCGTTCTGGCCACCCGCCTCCATGCCGATGGCGCCCACAACCAGCTACTCTATGTCGATGGTGGTGCCTCTACCACGGGCACGGTGGGCAAGCTGCGGATGAAGGGGCGCGAGGTGTTCCGCCACGCCGTCACCAATCTCGCCTCGGTACTGCAGGAAGTGCTGACCGACACCGGCCATGTTTCTGCCGATATCGATTGGGTGGTGCCGCATCAGGCCAACTACCGCATTCTCGATGCCACCGCGCGTAAGCTCGGTCTGCCGGCGGAAAAGGTGGTGGTGACGGTGGACCAGCACGCCAATACCAGCGCCGCTTCGGTGCCACTGGCGTTTGACACCGCCGTGCGCGACGGGCGCATCACCAAGGGGCACCTGGTGGTGTTCGAAGCGATGGGCGGCGGGTTTACCTGGGGGGCGTGCATCGCCCGCATGTGATTCGCGCCACTGTGGTGCCAAGTGATTTCACGACCGTTTTGGAGCATGGGGATGCCTGAAACGATCTGAAACAGTCCGATCATCGCTGGATTTTTGCTGCGCAGAAAATCCATCAGGGCTTTGACGGAATGGAGTGCATTGCCTGTCCTGCAAAACGCGCTATTGTATGGGACGGGAAGGGATTTTTTTACCGGGGGGTAAAACAACCATGCGTTCTGTTGGTACGCTGACACGGGCCGATCTGGCCGAGAGCATCAATCGTCGGGTCGGTCTTTCACGGGCGGATTCGCTCGAAATGGTCGAGGCCATATTGCAGCACATGAGTGGTGCACTGTCCGAAGGCGAGAATGTTAAGATTTCCGGTTTCGGTACGTTCCTGTTGCGGGACAAGGCCGAACGCATCGGGCGTAACCCCAAGACCGGGGTGGAAGTGCCGATCACGCCACGGCGCGTGCTCACCTTCCGCGCCAGCCAGATGCTGAAGGATCGCATCAGCGACGGTTCCTGATAGAATGGATACATGACGGATAAGGGCCATCTCGTTTCTCCCGAAAGTGTGATTGATGATGGCAAGGCGCCCGATGCCTTGCGCACGATCGGAGAGGTGGCCCGGCTCCTGGGCGTGAAGCCGCATGTCCTGCGCTATTGGGAAGAGCAGTTTCCGATGCTGCGCCCGCTGACGCGCGCCGGTAACCGGCGCTATTACCGGGCCGAAGACGTGGCGCTCGTGGCCACGATCGACCGCCTGCTCAATCACGAAGGCTATACCATTCGCGGCGCCCGCCAGGCACTGGACGGTGACCTGCGCGTCAACGCGCCTGTGGCGTTGGACAAGGCCGACCAGGGCCCGGTCTCTGCACCGCTGGCAGCGGATCGGGAAACCGCGCCCATGGGCACGGACAGCCCCGCGTTGGAAACCGAACTGGTTGCCGCGGTGGCGCGGCTGCGCGTGCATCTGGAACAGATCCGCAGCGGTCTGGCGGCGGCGCTGGACGACGACTGACCCGGCCGGGCACAGCGGATGCCGCGCCACCTGCCGTGCGTCGCCCGAAAGGGAAAGGCGGCCTTTCCCTAAAAATCTGCTTCGTTTCATTTGTTTGCGCCGCGTTGCCCTTGTGGGCAGGGGCATGCGCTGGAACTCTGCCTGTTTGATCTGGTTCGAACGGCGGCAATGATGCCGAGTGGAGAGTTTCCCATGCTGAAAGGCAAGTTCTATGCGTCGCTGGCCGCTGCCGGCCTGGCGCTCGCGCTCACCCCCGCCGCCCAGGCCGCCGCTTCGAAGATGGTCGGTGGCGCCGCGATGGTTGGCACCAAGACGATCGTTGAAAATGCGTCGAAGTCGTCCGATCACACCACGCTGGTCGCCGCCGTCAAGGCCGCCGGCCTGGTCGACACGCTGAACGGCAAGGGTCCGTTCACCGTGTTCGCGCCGACCAACGAAGCCTTTGCCGCGCTGCCGGCAGGCACCGTGGACACGCTGCTCAAGCCTGAAAACAAGGCGCAGCTAACCCAGATCCTCACCTACCACGTGGTGGCCGGCAAGGTGACTGCGGCTGACCTGATCGCCAAGATCAAGGCCGGCGGCGGCACCGCCACGCTGACCACGGTGGAAGGCGAACCGCTGACCGCCATGCTCGATGGCAGCAATGTCGTCCTGACCGACGCCAAGGGCGGCAAGGCCACGGTGACGATCGCCGATGTGCCGCAGTCCAACGGCGTGGTGCACGTGATCAATGCCGTGCTGATGCCGTAATGCTGTTGGGGGCGGGATAACATTCCCTCCCCCTGGCCCCCTCCCGCAAGCGGGAGGGGGACACAGCTATCTCCCCTCCCGCTTGCGGGAGGGGCTGGGGGAGGGCGTGTCAGCCCTCTGCCAGTGCCTCAGCAATCAACTTGCGCGTATTGCCTACACCATACAGCGCGATGAAGCTGCCCATGCGCGGGCCCTGGGCAGAGCCCAGCAGCGTCTCATACAGCGCCTTGAACCAGTCACGCAGGGTTTCGAAGCCGTAGTGCGGGTCCTTGCCGATTTCATAGACGATATTCTGCAATTCCTCGGCCGTGGCATCGTCGCTCGTCGCGGCGAGTTCTTCGTCGAGGGCGGCCAGCGCCACTGCCTCGCCAGCCTCGGGCTTGCGCCGCACCAGCGTGGGCGCGATGAAATCCCGGTTGTAAGCCAGCGCCCGCGTCACCAGCGCGTCGAGCGCGGGATGGGCGGCCGGATCGGCATTGTCGACATAGTTGGCAAGGTATGACCACACCTGTTCGCGCGTGGCATGGGCGCCCAGCACGCCGACGAGGTTGAGCAGCAGGCCATAAGTCACCGGCAGCTTGTCGCCCGCGCCAGATTGTTCGCCATTGGTGCGCAGCAGGTGCCACACCGGGTTGCCCAGTTGCTGCTCCACCGGCTGGCTGGCCAGCTTTTCGCGGAACTGCCAGTATTCATCGACCGCGCGCGGGATGATGCCCACGTGCAGCGACTTGGCGCTCTTGGGTTCGCGGAACAGGTAGAAGCCGAGGGATTCCTCGCTGCCGTAATCGAGCCATTGCTCGATGGTCAGGCCATTGCCCTTGGACTTCGAGATCTTTTCGCCCTTCTCGTCCAGGAACAGTTCGTAGATCAGGCCTTCGGGGCGGCGGCCGCCGAGCACCTGGGCGATGCGGCCCGATTGCGTCACGCTGTCGGTCAGGTCCTTGCCGCACATCTCGTAATCGACGCCCAGCGCCACCCAGCGCATCGCCCAGTCGACCTTCCACTGTAGCTTGGACTTGCCGCCCAGGATCGATTGCTCGACCACCTCGCCGGTCACGTCGGTAAAGCGGATCATGCCGCTTTCGGCATCGACCACTTCCACCGGCACCTGGAGCACCTGGCCATTGCTGGGCGAGATCGGCAGGACCGGCGAATAGGTCTTGCGGCGTTCCTCGCGCAGGGTGGGCAGCATGATGCCCATGATCGCGTCGAAATGGCGCAGCACGTTCTTGAGCGCTTCGTCGAAAGCGCCCGAATTGTAGCGTTCGGCGCCCGAGACGAATTCATAGTCGAAGCTGAAGCGATCGAGGAATTCGCGCAGCATCGCGTTGTTATGGTGGGCAAAGCTTTCGTACTTGCCGAACGGATCGGGGATGCGGCTCAACGGCTCCTGCAGGTGCGCGGTGAGGAGGTCCTTGTTGGGCACGTTGTCGGGCACCTTGCGCAGCCCATCCATGTCGTCGGAAAAGGCGACCAGGCGCGTGGGGTGGCCACCGGTCAGCACTTCATAGGCGCGGCGCACCAGCGTGGTGCGCAACACTTCCTGGAAGGTGCCGATGTGCGGCAGGCCCGAGGGACCATAGCCGGTTTCGAACAGCACCGGCACCAGCTCGCCCGCGCCGTCGCGTTTCCCGCCGGGGTAGCGCTTGATCAGCTTGCGCGCTTCCTCGAACGGCCAGGACTTCGACACTTGGGCGGCGGTGGTGAGTTCGGTTTGGGTCATGGTTCCCGCCCTTTCGCGCCTGCCGCGCGCGAAGGCAAGGCATTTGGGGCGGTTGATGCGGCGGTTCCATGCGAAAATGCGGCACAGCCCGGGGGTGGGCTGTACCGCATTTCCGTGGAGGCTCCCGAAGCGGGTGTGGATGGGGGACTTACTTCAGGAGCGTCAGGACATTCTGCTGGTTCTGGTTGGCCTGCGAGATCATCGCGGTCGATGCCTGGGCCAGGATCTGCGCCTTGGCCATGGCGGTGGTTTCAGCAGAATAATCAGTATCGAGAATGCGGCTGCGCGCATCGGACAGGTTGGTGACGTTGTCGGTCAGGTTGTTGACCACCGATTGCAGACGGTTCTGACCGGCACCGAATTCGGCACGCACGGCCGTCACCTGCGCCAGGGCGGAGTCAATGTTGTCCATCGTGGTCGAAGCCTTGGCTGAATCGCTCACGTCCAGCGCCTGGGTGGTGGACGTAGCATCATAGGTCGATGCGCCCGAGCCGAACAGGATCTGGCCGTCGAACGCCTTGGAGCGCAGCGTGACCACGTTGGTGGTGTTGGCGCCGGCCTGGATATCGAGCGTGAGATCGTCGCTGCCATCGGTGGCGGGGGTGCTGGTCATCACCTTGAACACGTTGTTGCCGTTGAACAGGGTGTTGTTGAGCACGTCTGAAA